>DASYSH010000368.1:0-3427 GCA_036003525.1 Gemmatimonadaceae bacterium
CTCGACGTGCTCCTGGCCGCGCGCATGCAGCCCTGCGAACGCCGTTTCCAGCCGCTTGCGGCGCGTCGCGCCCGTCGAGAGCGACGCGAAGAAATCTACGGCGGCAGCCGCGCCGACCATTCCCTCGTGATTGAGCGTTCCCGTCTCGAGACGATCCGGCGAATTGTTGTGCGCGGGATCGAGGCGTGGAACATCGAGCTCCTCGATACGATCCTTCTTGCCGAACAGCACGCCCGTGTGCGGCCCGTAGAATTTGTAGGGACTGCATCCGAGAAAATCGCAGTCCATCGCGCGGACATCGACGAGCATGTGCGGCGCGTAGTGCACCGCGTCGACGAACACCGTCGCACCGGCGTCGTGCGCGAGCGTGGCGGCGCGGGCGACATCATTGATCGTGCCGAGCGCGTTCGACGCGGCGCCGATCGCAAGCAGTTTCGTGCGCGGACCGAGCGCGCCCTTGAGACTGTCCCAGTCGAGCTGGCCGCGCTCGAGATTCACACTGACGCGTTTGATCGTCACCCCGCGTTCGTGCGCGAGCCGGCGCCAGGGCGCGACGTTCGCATGATGGTCGAGATCGGTGATGACGATTTCGTCGCCCGGCCCCCACTCTGCGCCAAGTGAGCGGGCAAGATGGAACGTCAGCGTCGTCATGTTGTTGCCGAACGCGATCTCGGAGGCGTCGGCGTTGAGAAAATCGGCGAGCGCCTGCCGCGAAGACGCGATCAAGGCATCCGTTTCGGCGCTCGTGGGATACGCCCAGTCGGTGTTCGCATTGTGATGCAGGAGATAGTCGCGCATCGCGTCGACGACCGATTTCGGAACCTGCGTTCCGCCCGGCCCGTCGAAGTAGGCGACGTGGCGCCCCTCGTGCACCCGTTCGAGCGCGGGAAAGCGCGCGCGAATCTGTTCGAGCGGCGCAACGCGGGCTCCGTACACGCCGCGGCTCACCGCGCCTGCGCTCATCACTTGATCTCCGCGCCGCCGGTGCGCTCGATGACTCTCACCGCTTCGACGTGGTCGGCTTCTTCGCCGAGCTCCGCATGCGCCGCGGCAAACAATTCGGCGGTCAGCTGGATGAGCGGCGACGGCACGTTTTGCTCGCGCAAAAATTGCGCGCCGATGCGCACGTCCTTGTCGATCAGCGCAAGCTTGAACGTCCGCGGAAACGCGCGGCCGATCACGCGCTGCGGAAAGAGATTCATCGACGTATTGGACCGTCCGCTCGATGCGTTGATCACATCAAGCGCGACTTCGGGCTTCACGCCGGCCTTGGATAGCGCGAGCATCCCTTCGCCAAGCGACCAGATGTGAACCGCGAGCATGGCCTGATTGATCGCCTTGACCGCATGCCCCGCGCCGACGGGACCGCAATGGACGATTTTTTCGCCGAACGTTTGCAGCACCGGCATCGCGCCTTCGAGCAGCGCGGCGTCGCCGCCAACCATTATGGTGAGCTTTCCCGCCTCAGCTCCAGCAACTCCGCCGCTTACCGGCGCGTCGAGAAATCCAATTCCTTTTTCGGCGAGGCGCGCGGCGGTGGAGCGTGATGTCGCCGGATCTCCGGATGTGCAGTCGACGAGCAGCGATCCTTTGCCCATGGAAGCCAGCAGCCCATCCGTCCCGTCCAGCAACGCAGCGACTTCATGCGAAGTAGGAAGGCACGTGATGACCACCGCCGCCCCGCGCGCCGCATCAGCGGGAGTTTTCGCATGCCGCGCTCCATACGCGCCCGCAAATCCCGCAGCCTTCGCCGCGGTTCTGTTCCAAACCGTCAGTGAAAAATTCGGCGCCGAAATATGCCGAGCCATCGGCGCGCCAATGGCGCCAAGTCCAAGAAACGCGATCTGAGTCATCACAAAAACTCATCTCTCGCGTCTGGTCCCGCCACTCCCCTCTCGTTTCGCCCCGCTCCCCACTCACCCTCGCCACTCCCCGCTGGACTCGCCTCTCGCAGCCAGAATTGGCGACGGGCAGTTGACGAGAGAGGGGCCGGCCCCCCACCAGCACCGGCCGTCATCTCAGCATCACCTGCCCGTCGCCTGATCCTTCTTCTTACACTGAGTTAGAACCCTCAGCCCGCCGAAAGGTTGCATCCCATACGCAGGCCGTTTGTCAAAGTTTCGTACCGCCCACATCCGAACTTTGGAATCGGTTACACTGGATACTCATGAACGCGCCAAGAATCCCAGCCGTCCGCGATCCCGGCGAAACCGGCGTCGGAACCGTCTATACCCTGCTTGCCGCGTGCGGATTCGCGGCGGTCAGTACCCTGACGAGCATCGCCACCGGCGCCGGTATCGCGCTCATGGTCGTCCTGATGTGGCGCTACGTCATTGGCGCGGTCGTGATGGTCACCTATGTCTCGACGCAAAACTTTCCGCGCATGCCCTGGCGTGAAACGGTCCGGTTCATCGTGCTCGGCGGCGGCGGACAGGCGCTCCTCGTCGGACTCGCGCTCTCGAGCCTGCAGTACATCGGCGTCGCGACGCTGGCGTTTCTTTTCTACACATACCCGGCATGGGTCACGCTCGTGCAAACGATCCGCGGCGCCGAGCGGCTCACCGTGCGGCGCGTCATCGCGCTCGCGCTGAGCTTCGGCGGAATCGTGGTGATCGTGGGGGCGCCGTTCGGAGGCGGTGCAGCGGCGGCGCTTCCGACAGCGGGAATCGCACTCGCGCTCGGCGCCGCCGTCGTCTATGGCATGTACATCCCGCTCATGCAATGGATGCAGAAGTCGCATCCCGTGTCAGTCACGAGCGCCTACGCAAAAATCGGTTCTGCGTTCTGTTTCTTGATGCTCGCGCTGAAAGACGGGACGCTGACCGCAAACATGCCGGCAACCGCCTGGATCGCGATCGTCGCGCTCGCGCTCTTCAGCACGGTGCTGCCGTCTGTGTTTTTCCTGATGGGCCTGATGCGCCTCGGACCGGTGCGCACCGCGATCGTCTCAACGGTCGAGCCGTTTCTCACCGCCGTGCTCGGCGCGATCGTCCTGCGTCAGGCGGTTACCGCGAACGCACTACTCGGCGGTGCGATGATCGTCGCCGCCGTTGTGGTGCTGCAGTTCAAGCGCGAACGAGTCGCGTAGTGGTCTGGAGTCTAGTGTCTGCCGTCTAGTGTCTGAGAACCCGCCGTTTGCAGTTCAGAGCCATGAACCGCGTACTGCGGGTTTTCAGACTCTAGACTCTTGACCCTAGACACAGACTCGGCGTACCACGACTCCCACGCGATCCCCTTCTCCATCCATGCGTGCTCGCCCTTGAGCACGCTCATGGCAACCTTGTACAGCTGCTCATCGTGCGCCCCGTACAGCTGCCTGAACAACTGCGCGATCCGCTCGCGCGACTCCGCGCAAAATGCATCCGCGAGCTGCACGGCCTCGGGCTGATTCAGCTTCGTCGACAGCATCACCGCCCGTGAACAACTG
>DASYSH010000369.1:0-1737 GCA_036003525.1 Gemmatimonadaceae bacterium
GAGTTGTTAATGCCGCGCGCCATGAATCGGTTCTTGAACCTCGCCGCCATGACTGTCGTCGCCGCCGGAATCTCGGTGCCGACGGCGCGCGCGGCTGCCGCGCAGGAACGCGTCGACGTCGCGACGATCGAGCGCATCAAGGCGGAGGAGATGAATCACTCGCAGGTGATGGACATCATGAGCTGGCTGTCCGATGTCTACGGTCCGCGCCTCACGTGGTCGCCGAACGCGACGCGCGCGAAAGAGTGGGCGATGGGACAGATGAAGACATGGGGCCTCGCCAACGTGCACGACGAAACGTGGGACACACCCGCGGGGCTCGGATGGGAAAACGAGCGCTTCTCGCTCGTGGCGCTGACTCCCGCGCCGTTCATCGTGCAGGCGGTGCCGCAGGCGTGGTCCGTCGGAACGAAGGGCGCCGTGACCGGCCAGGCGACGAGAATCACCGCGGCGAATATCGACGAGCTCAGGAAAAATTACGACGGCAAACTCAGGAATGCATTCATCATGCTCGCGCCGCCGCTCTCGCGGCCCGTGAGTCAGTTTCTGCCGACCGCGACGCGTCTCACCGATTCCGCGCTCACCGCGATGGCGGCTGCGCAGCTTCCGCCCGCCGGCGCCGGCGGGCGTGGCGGCCGCGGCAACGCTCCGGCGACGGTAAGCCTCGGCGACACGGCCGTGCTGCGCTGGCTCGTATCGCAGCACGTCGCGGCGATTCTGCTTCCCGACGCCTCGCACGTCGGCGGCGATATTGGCACGAACAACGGTGCGTCGCGCGTCGCGGGAGTCGCCGCGGTTCCAACCGTGCACGTTTCGCAGGAATCGTATGGACGCATCGCGCGGATGGTCGAGAAGGGCGTTGCCGTGCCGCTCGAACTCAACATGCAGAATAAATTCTTCCCCGAGAACAAATCGTCGTTCAACATCATCGCAGAAATTCCGGGAACGGATCCGGCGCTGAAGGACGAGATCGTGATGATCGGCGCGCACTTCGATTCGTGGCACTCGGGCACGGGCGCCACCGACAACGGTGCGGGTTCGGGCGTGATGCTCGAGGCGATGCGTCTGCTGAAGACGCTCAATCTGAAACCGCGCCGGACCATTCGCATCGGTCTTTGGACCGGTGAAGAGCAGGGGCTCATGGGTTCGCGCGCATACGTGAAGCAGCATTACGGCTACACGGACAGCACCGGATTTCATCCGACGACCGAGCAGGCAAAGTTCGCCGCGTACTTCAATGTCGACAACGGCAGCGGGAAAATTCGTGGCGTCTATTTGCAGAGCATCGAAGCCGAGCGTCCCATCTTTGACGCATGGATGGGGCCGTTCAAGGACCTGGGCATGAAGACGTCGACGATCAGCAACACGGGCGGCACGGACCATCTCTCATACATCGCGGTGGGTTTGCCGGGATTCCAGTTCATCCAGGATCCACTCGATTACGGCAACGTCACGCACCACACGAATCAGGATGTGTATGAGCGGCTGCAGCCGGACGACATGATGTTCAACTCGGCGGTGGTGGCGAGTTTTGCGTGGCAGGCGGCGGAGCGCGACGAAAAACTTCCAAGGCCGGTGCAGCCGGCGCGGGTGGTGCCATAGAACAGCCACTGACGAAACTACGGTTAACCACTCACTGTTGGTCGGTTAAGTAAGGTGTAAAAATCAGTAAGGGCCGCGACCCGATACTTTGGCTTCGCGGCCCTTACGAATTCGTACACCTTGGTTTAACCGAGG
>DASYSH010000370.1:0-5954 GCA_036003525.1 Gemmatimonadaceae bacterium
ACGCAGCGCCAGCTCGACGCGGTCGCACGTGAGCTCAACATGCGACCGCGCAAAACCCTTGGCTATCGGTCGCCGGCAGAACATTTTGCCCGTGCTGTTGCACTGACCGATTGAATCCACCGCTCTGAACTGCAAACAGCGGGTTTTCAGACTCTAGACTTCAGACTCAAGACTTCGGACTCTTCAACTGCTAAGTTGGAGCAGTGCCCTCTCTCTCCAGCGAACTCTCCCGGATCGTCGGCGCGCGCCATCTGCTCGAGCGCCCGACCGATCTGCTCGTGTACGAGAACGACGCGCTGCCCGGATATCACAAGCGGCCGCGCCTCGCCGTTTTCCCCGGCACCCGCGACGAAGCCGTTGCCGTCGTGCGCGCACTGCACGCGGCTCGCGTGCAGTACGTTCCTCGCGGCGCCGGAACCGGACTCTCCGGCGGCGCGCTCGCGGATGATGTCGTGCTGCTCGGCATGCAGCGCATGCGGAAAATTATTTCGGTGGACGCGGCGGCGCGCGCCGCGACGGTCGAGCCGGGTGTGGTAAACGCGAACCTCACGAAAGCCGCTACGCCGTTCGGGCTCCACTATGCGCCGGATCCGTCGAGTCAAAGCGCGTGCACGATCGGCGGCAACGTCGCCGAGAACGCGGGCGGACCGCACTGCCTCAAGTACGGCGTCACGCTGAATCACGTGCTTGCTGCAACGGTCGTGCTGCCCGGCGGCGACATCGTGCAGCTCGAGCGCCCCTCCGAAAGCGACACGGGCTACGATCTGCTCGGCGCGTACGTCGGCTCCGAAGGCTGCTTCGGTGTCACGCTCGATGTGACCGTAAGGCTCACGCCGAATCCCGAGGGAATCCGGACGATGCTCGCGGATTTCACTTCCGTCGATGATGCGGCGCATGCGACGAGCGCGATCGTCGCGGCGGGAATTCTTCCCGCGGCGCTCGAGCTGATGGATCACGGCACGATCGAGTGCGTCGAGGATTCGATTTACGCCGCCGGCTATCCGCGCGATGCGGCGGCGGTTCTTCTCATTGAAGTCGACGGCGCGCTCGCGGGACTCGACGACGACGTCGCCGCGGTGCAGCGACTGTGCCGTGAGTGCGGCGCGCGGGAAGTTCGGACTGCGACCGACGCGGTCGAACGCGCGCGCCTCTGGCAGGGACGGAAGAAAGCGTTCGGCGCCATGGGCCGCGTGGCATCTCATCTCGCGGTGCAGGATGCCGTCGTTCCGCGAACGAAGCTCGCGCCGATACTCGCGCGCATCGCCGAAATCGGGAAGCGCCACGACGTGTACGTGTGCAACGTGTTTCACGCCGGAGATGGCAACCTGCATCCGAACGTTCCCTACAACGGCAACGATCCGGACGAAACTGCGCGGGTGCACGCCGCGATGCGCGAGATCATGGAGATGTGCATCGCCGAGGGCGGCACGATCACCGGCGAGCACGGTGTCGGCCTCGACAAGATCGGGTACATGGAGAGTCTTTTTCCGGGCGACTCGCTCGACGCGATGTGCCGCCTGCGCAGCGCGTTCGATCCGGAGCGGCGCGCGAATCCGGACAAAGTGGTTCCGTCGCACAGCTGCCGCGAATGGCTCGCGGCGCCGGGCGCGCATCGATGACGGCGCGCGCATCGACAGCGGCCGCGCTCGGTGAGATCGTGCGTGACGCGCACGACCGGCATGCGCGGCTGCGCGTCGTTGCGCGCGACACGTGGCGCGCGCGCAGCGCCGCGGTCGCGCCGGACGCCATCGCGATCGATGTGTCCGCGCTCACTGGCATCGTCGCATACATCCCGGGTGATCTCACGCTGACGGCGCTCGCCGGGACGACGATCGCCGAAATCGAGGCGGCGACCGCCGTGCATGGACAATGGTGTCCGCTGCTTCCCTGGGGCGGAGACGACGGCACGCTCGGCGCGACGTTCGCAACCGCGACACACGGCCCGTGCAGCGCCGCCCTCGGCGCGCCACGCGACCTCGCCATCGGCGTCCAGTTCGTCGACGGCACCGGCGCCCTGGTTCGCGGCGGCGGCCGCATGGTGAAGAACGTTGCGGGCTTCGATCTCACCCGGCTCATCGTCGGCTCGTGGGGGACGCTCG
Organism: Gemmatimonadaceae bacterium; assembly: GCA_036003525.1. Classification (GTDB taxonomy): domain Bacteria; phylum Gemmatimonadota; class Gemmatimonadetes; order Gemmatimonadales; family Gemmatimonadaceae; genus Fen-1231. The sequence continues at coordinate 2,100 of DASYSH010000370.1, forward strand.
GAATCATCACGGAGATGAGTGTACGCCTTCGCGCGCGGCCTGCGGCCGACGAAACGTGGAGCGTCGCGCTCGCGCCGGACGCGAGTTCGCGGCTCGATGAATTCCGGCGGGGACCGCTCGCGCCGCTTGCGATCGAATCGTTCGAGGGAAGGACCCTCGTTCGGATCGGCGGCAACGCGGCGTTCGTCGCCGCATCGCGCGCGCTGATCAAGACGCTCGGCACGGCGGAACCGCGCGACGAATCCGTGTGGATGCAGGTGCGCAGGCTCGATCCAAAACCGCGGGCGCCGCTCGCGGCCAGCGCGATCGCCGACCCGCTTTCCGCGCGCGTGAAAAAACAATTCGACCCGCGCCACATTTTGAATCCGGGGATCATGGGAGAGGCCTACGCATGACCGTGCCGAATCCAAGTGGTCGCGCGGCGCTCCCGCTGCCCGGAGCCGAGAACTGCGTTCACTGCGGTTTTTGTTTGCAGGCATGTCCCACCTATCTCGCGCTCGACGACGAGAACGATTCGCCGCGCGGCCGCATCGTGCTCATGAAGGCGATCGCGGACGGTGCGCTCTCGTTCGACGATGCCGACGCGGCGCTGCATCTCGACCGTTGCCTCGGCTGCCGCGCGTGCGAAACTGCGTGCCCGTCGGGCGTGCCGTACGGCCAGCTGCTCGAGCTGACTCGCGAGCGCGCCGCGGTCCGGCGCGCGCTTCCGCCGGTGGCGCGGCTGATTCTGTTCGTATTCTCGCGGCCGCGCCTGCTCGCGATCTCGATGTGGAAGGCGCGCATGTTTCGCGCGACGGGAATTCCAAGGCTCCTTTCGCGGCTGCCCGGACGTTTCGGGTTCGCGATGGCGATGCTCGCGTCGACGCGGCGCACGCGCGAAGAATCATCGCGGACCTACGCCGCGCGCGGCGCGGGCGCGAGGGGGAAAGTCGCGACGCTCGACGGCTGCGTGATGGACGGGCTGTTCGCGCCGGCAAATCGCGCGACGGAACGCACGCTCGCGGTGAACGGCTATTCACTCGTGCGCGCGGAAGGCCAGCGCTGCTGCGGCGCCTTGCACGCGCATGCGGGTGACGCGAAAACCGCGCGCGATCTCGCGCGCGCGAACATCGCGGCGTTCGAACGAAGCGGCGCGGAGTTCGTCGCGGTGAACTCCGCAGGCTGCGGCGCGGCGATGAAGGAGTATGGCCATCTGCTGGCCGGCGACGATACGTGGCGCGAACGCGCGCGCGCATTCAGCGCGAAAGTGCGTGACGTGAGCGAACTGCTAGCGGCGGCGGGCCCGGTGATGGGCGGCGCGGTTAGCGCGCGCGTCGCGTACGATGCGCCGTGCCATCTCGTGCACGGACAGCGCGTTTCGGCGCCGCCGCTCGCCGTGCTCGGCGCCGTTCCCGGCCTCGAACTCGTGCCGCTCGCCGACAGCGAGCAGTGCTGCGGAAGCGCGGGGATCTACAATCTCGTCGAGCCGGAAATATCGAATCTCGTTTTGATTCCCAAGCTCGCGAACATCGCGGCTTCCGGTGCGCCGGTCGTCGCGACGGGCAATCCGGGCTGCATGATGCAGATGGGTGCGGGACTTCTTCGGTCGGGCAGCGCGACACAATTGCGCCACCCTGTGGAACTGCTCGACGCATCATACGAGCGACGAGGCTGAGCGGCATTTATATATAGAAGTGATGACGACGATGCCCGTGGTCCTTCTCGAGTTCGACGATGTGCTCGCAGAGACGCGCGCGCCCAGGCTTGCCGCGCTTCGCGAAGCGCTCGCGATCGAAGGCGTCGAGTTTTCCGATGAGACATTCGATGTCTCGTGCGCCGGTCTTTCCTTCGCCGCCGCATCGCGCGCCGCGATCCGCGTGTCCGATGTCACCGGCCGCAACGCGGACGAGACGACGATCGAGCTGGCCGCCCTGCGCGCCTCGCGCGCATTCGGTGAAGCCGTCGCGCGCGGACTCCCGCTCGGCAACGGTGTCATGCAGTTCGTGCAGAGCGCCGCGGGCGTCGCCCGTCTCGGAATCGTCACGCGCGCCGCGCGCCGCGACGTCGATCTCATCCTCGGATTCTCGGGGCTCGACGATTCATTCGAGTGCGTCGTGACGGCGGAGGACTACACCGGACCGGAGCCCGCGAGCACTCCGTTCGACATCGCCTTCTCCCGGATGTCGGAAGGGCGTCCGGTTCGCGTCGGCGGAAACATTGCGATCGTCGCGTCGCTCAACGGCGTCGCGTCGGCGCGGGCCGCGCGATTTCATCCGATCGTCGTCGGCCCGGTATCCCCGTCACTCGCGTTCGCCGGCGACGGCTACCTCACGTCGTTCGATGGCATGACTGTGCACGATGTGCTGCGGATAGCGGCTGGAGCGGAGGCGCGATGACCGCGGCGGAGTTCACGTCGATCGAAGCGGAGTACGCCGCGCTGCGCGGCGCCGCCGGTCTCGTCGAACGCAGCGCGCGTGCTCGCATGCTCATCGGCGGCGCGCAGGCGGCGGCGACGCTGACCGGACTCGTGACGAACGATGTGGGCGCACTCCACCCGGGAACGGGCCAGTACGCGGCGGCGCTGACCGCAAAGGGAAAAGTGATCGCCGACGTGCGCATTTTCGCGCGGTCGGATGATCTGCTCGTCGATACATCCGAAGCTGCGGGTCCGGGCTTCACGGCGATGATCAGGAAATTCGTGAACCCGCGTCTCGCGAAGTATTCCGATGTGAGCGCCCTGTTGCGCACGATCGGCGTGTTCGGTCCGCGCGCTCATGCGGTGCTCGCGTCGGTGCTGCAGGATGAGGGTGCATCGGCGCCGGCTGTCGCGGCGTTGCGCGGCCTCGCGGACTATCACCATCTCGCGTTCAGCGTCGCCGGCGCGATCGTCCTCATTGCGCGCGTGCCCGATCTTGGAGGCGAAGGTTTTGACTGCTTCGTTCCGGTCGAGATCGCTGATCTGCTGAGGGCGCGTCTCGAGGCGGCGCACGCAGTTCCGGTGGGACACGATGCGGCCGAGGTCGCGCGGGTCGAAGCGGGCCGTCCGCTGTGGGGCGTCGACATGGATGAGAACACGCTCGCGCAGGAAGCGAACTTCGACGAGCTCGACGGAATCTCGTACACGAAAGGGTGCTACACCGGGCAGGAGACTGTTGCGCGCGTGCATTTCCGCGGGCACGTGAACCGGCATCTGCGCGGAGTGCAGAGCGCGGCGGTCATTCCGTCGGGCGCGGAAATGTTCGACGGGGCGAAGCCCGTCGGGACGATGAAGAGCAGTGTGATGTCGCCGCGGCTCGGGCCGATCGGGCTGGCGATGGTGAGGCGGGAGGTCGAAACCGGAGCCGAGATTACCGCGCGATGGGACGGCGGCGAGGCTGCTGCGAGAGTGCGAGAACTTCCGTTTGGGTAGTAATGGTCTAGGGTCTACAAAAAAATGGGCGCGGCATTTCTGCCGCGCCCATTTTGCTGTCCGAAAACGAAAGACTACGGCTTCTTCGGGGCGACCTTCGAGGTCGAGTCAACCTTGGTCGTCGTCGTTGTGGTCGTCGTCTTCTTCGTCGTCGAATCGGTCTGCTTCGCGGTCGTGTCAGCGGCCGGGGTCGCGGCTGCTGCTGCCGGAGCGGCGGCGGCCGGCGCGTCGGCCTTCTTCTCTTCTCCCGAGCAGGCGGCGAGCACGAGTGCTGCAGCGACGAATGCAATCTTCTTCATGGTAAAATCTCCTTACGAGAACTGGATAGGGCCAATCGAGACTGCGCCCAATACGCAGTCCTCGGACAGCGACCAAAGGTACCGGTTTCAGAGGGGAATATCAAGGCGCGGCACGATATCAGTGGGGACCTGTGAGATAGGCTAGATTATGAATTAATCCCTCCACTC
>DASYSH010000371.1:0-2855 GCA_036003525.1 Gemmatimonadaceae bacterium
GCGCGCTCCCCGACACGAAGCCCGAACTGCAGCGCTACACGAGCCAGAAGATCATCGACCTGCTGCGCGGACCGATCAACGACAGGGGCCGCGCGCTGGTCGAGCTCCGAATGTTGATCGACAAATATCCCGGCTCACGCGAGGCGGAGGGCGCGCGTGACGCGTTAAGAAAACTTAAGGCCGAAATGCCTAACGTTATTTAAATCCGGCGCGTCTTGGAGAGTGGAGCGGGTCTGCCGATGCTGACGACCTTCCAATTGCGCCCCCTCCACGCTGGAGCAACACGTGCTCCTGTTCGAAATCGCCCGCGTCGCCATCGACGCGCTGCGCGTCAACAAATTGCGGTCGCTCCTCACGATGCTTGGCATCATCATAGGCGTGGGCGCGGTGATCGCAATGATTGCCCTCGGCAATGGCGCGCAGCAATCCGTGCAGGACCGCATCGCGAGTCTGGGCACGACGCTGCTGCAGGTGAATCCATCCCGAGTGGTGCAGGCGGGAATCCAGACGACAAGCCTGCGACGGCTCACGCCGGACGATGCGAAGGCGATTGCGGCGAAGGAGGACCATATCGCCGAAGTGCAGCCGGAGCAGGACGGAACGCAGCAGGTCGTGTACATGCGCCAGAACGCGAGCATCCAGGTCGTGGGCACGACGCCGAACTATCTCGACGTGCACAAGTACGAGCTCGATCGCGGCCGCATGTTCACCACGAAGGAAAACGTCGCGCGGCTGCGCGTCGTCGTGCTCGGGGCGGGCGTCGCTCCGCTGCTCAACGTCTCCGATCCCGACGAGCTCCTGGGGCAGGACGTGCGGCTCGCCGGCGAGCAGTTTCAGGTCGTCGGCATCCTCAAGAGCAAGGGACAGGCGAATTCGTTCGGCAATCCGGATGAGATCGCGCTGATTCCGTTCAACACCGGACAGTTTCGTGTATTCGGCAATAACCGGCTGAACAGTCTCTACATTCTCGCCGCGTCCGAACCGGAGATCCCCGACGCGATGACGGATATCGAGTCGGCGGTTCGGCGATCGCAAAAACTGCACGCAGGCGAGCCGGACGATTTCACGATTCGCAATCAGTCCGATTTTCTCACGACGCTTGGCGAGACGACGCAGACGTTCACGATGCTGCTCGCCGGCATCGCAGCGGTCTCACTGCTCGTCGGCGGAATCGGAATCATGAACATCATGCTCGTCTCGGTCACCGAACGCACGCGTGAAATCGGAATTCGCAAAGCGCTCGGCGCGACGCGCGGGAGCATCCTTTTTCAGTTCTTGATGGAGGCCGTGGTGCTGTGCGCGTGCGGCGGGCTGATCGGCGTCGCGGCCGGGATGGGCGCGGCAGCGGAACTGCACCGGATCATGGGATGGCGCACGAGCGTGAACATGACATCGATCGCGCTGGCGTTTGGATTTGCCGCGGCGACGGGGCTGGTGTTCGGTGTCTGGCCGGCGAAGCAGGCCGCGGCGCTGGATCCTATTGAGGCGTTGAGATTTGAGTAAGAGTTTTTCGCTCACCAACTACCTCATTCCACCGTGACACTCTTGGCCAAATTTCGCGGCTGATCCACATGCGCCCCGCGCTTCACCGCAATGTAGTACGCCAGCAATTGCAGCGGCACCGAAGCCAGAATCGGCATCAGCATATCCTGCGTCTCGGGAATTCTGATCTCGTGATCGATCAGCCCCTTGAGCGCCGGCTCATCGCGGCTCGTGATCACGATCGTCGTGCCGCTGCGCGCTTTCACTTCCTGGATGTTCGAGACGACTTTGTCGAACACCGCGTCGTGCGGCGCGATGAATACGACCGGCATGTTCTCGTCGATCAGCGCGATGGGGCCATGCTTCATTTCCGCCGCCGGGTATCCCTCGGCGTGGATGTACGAGATTTCCTTCAGCTTCAGCGCGCCTTCGAGCGCGGCCGGGAAGTTGTATCCGCGCCCGAGGTAGAGAAAGTTCGTCGCGTCCTTGAACTTTTCGGCGATCAGTTCAACCGCCGGCGCCGTATCGAGCACGGCCTGAATCTGGGCCGGCAGCGCCGCCAGCGCCTGTGCGATTTCGCGTCCTCGCACGACCGAAAGATCACGCTTGCGGGCGAGCTTCAGGGTGAACAGCGCCAGCGCGACGACCTGACTGGTGAACGCTTTGGTGCTCGCGACGCCGATTTCCGGGCCTGCATGCAGATACACGCCGCCGTCGTCTTCGCGGGCGATCGTCGAGCCGACCACGTTCACGAGTCCGAGCGTCCGCGCGCCCCGCCGCTTCGCCTCGCGCATCGCGGCCAGCGTGTCGGCCGTTTCGCCGGACTGCGACATCACGATGCACAATGTCCGTTCGGTGACGATCGGATTCCTGTACCGGAATTCCGACGCGTACTCGACCTCCACCGGGATGCGCGCGAGCTCTTCGATGAGCAGCTCGCCGATCAGCGCCGAGTGCCAGCTCGTGCCGCACGCCGTGATGATGACGTTGTCGATCCGCAGCAGATCTTCATGCGACAAATTGAGGCCGCCGAGTTTTGCCGTGCCGTCCTCGAGGATCAGGCGGCCGCGCATCGTGTTCTCCACCGACTGCGGCTGTTCGAAAATTTCCTTCAGCATGAAATGCGCGTATCCGCCGCGCTCGATCTCGGCGAGGTCCCAGTCGATGCGGTCGACTGTCCGCGGCAGCGGCGTCGCGTTGAGATCGATCACGCGATATTTGTCGCGCTCGATCACCGCGACGTCGCCATCGTCGAGATAGACCACCTGCCGGGTGTGCGCGAGAATCGCCGACGCGTCCGATGCGAGAAAATTTTCCCCGTCGCCCACGCCGATCAGCAGCGGACTCCCCTTCCTCGCCGCGACGATTTTTCC
>DASYSH010000372.1:0-4774 GCA_036003525.1 Gemmatimonadaceae bacterium
TTTCCTCGGCGCCATCGGCGGCGTCGGAATCGCGCTCGTCGCGACGCGCGGGCTCGAGCAGCTGCCGCTTCCCGCGGAGATTCAGCTCGATCTCGCGCCGGATGTTCGCGTGATCGTGTTTGCGCTCGCGATCTCACTGGCGACCGGCGTGGTGTTCGGCCTTGCGCCCGCGCTGCAGGCGTCACGGGCGGACATCGCGAAGCGCATTCGCGACGATTCGCCCTCCGGCGGACGAAGGTCGAAATTCGCAAACGCGCTCGTGGTCGCGCAGCTCGCCACGTCGCTGCTGCTGCTCGTCGCCGCCGGGTTGTTTCTGCGGGCGCTCGACCGCGCCAGCCGCATCGATCCCGGTTTCGATCCGTCGGGTGTCTCGATCGCGACGTTCAACACGGAAGCGTTCGGTTACGATACGACGAAGGGGCGTGTTTTCTTTCGCGCGCTTCGCGAGCGGCTCGAATCGACGGCGGGAATCACCGGGGTTTCGTATTCCGGTTTCACGCCTCTCGCATTCGAAAACGGCTCGGGAATCCGGATCAAACTCGAAGACGCGCCCGCCGATGCGTCGGGCGATGCCAGCGCACCGGGAATTGTCGCGAGGGAGACGGCGGTAGACGCCGGATATTTTGCGGCGCTGCGCATTCCACTCGTGCGCGGCGTGCCGATCGCACTCACGGATGACGAGCACGCGGCGAAAGTCGCCGTGATCAACGAAACGCTTGCGAAACTGCTCTGGCCGACCGGCGATGCGGTGGGACGAACGTTCGCGTATTCGGGCGGACGCGTGCGGGTGATCGGCGTCGCGCGCAATGCGAAGTACTCCACGCTGACCGAGGAGACCACACCGTTCGTGTATTTCGCGTCGGCGCAGAACTGGGTTCCGTGGCAAGTGCTGCTCGTTCGGTCGTCGCTCTCGCAGGAGGATGCGGCGAATGCGATCGCAATGGCTGTGCGCTCGATCGATCCTGCGCTGCCGCGCCCGGTGATGTCGTCGCTCCGGCACGCGAACGCCGTCGTACTCGTGCCGCAGCGCGTCGCTGCGATCGTCACGGGCGCGCTCGGCGCGATCGGGTTGCTCATGGCGACGGTCGGACTATATGGAATCATTTCCTATTCCGTGAACCGGCGCAGCCGCGAGATCGGTATTCGAGTCGCGCTCGGCGCGCGGCAGGCCGACGTGCTGGGCATGGTCGTGCGCGAAGGGATGCGGCTCGCGACGATCGGCGTCGCGATCGGTCTCGTCCTTGCGGCCGCGGCGACGCGTCTGATGTCGGCATTTCTGTTCTCCGTCAGCCCGCTCGATGCGGTGACATTCGCCGGGATGTCCGCGCTGTTTCTCGCGATCGCGCTCGTGTCCAGTTACCTCCCGGCGCGCCGCGCTGCATCTTCCGATCCCATGACCGCGCTGCGAACGGATTGATGAGGCTCGCTGTTTCCGCCGTCCTGTTCGACATGGACGGCGTTCTGGTGAACTCCAAGGCGGTGATCGAGCGCGTCCTGCGTCGCTGGGCCGCCCGGCGCGGCCTCGCACCGTCCGCGGTCGCCGGACTTCCACACGGCCAGAAGACGAGCGACGCCATCCGGAACGTCGCGCCCCATCTGAACGTCCGCGAAGAGGTCGCATGGCTCGACGCCGAGGAGGAGCGCGATCTCGCCGGGATCACCGAAATCACGGGCGCCGCGAAACTGACGGGCGCACTCGCGCCCGGTGAGTGGGCGCTCGTGACCTCCGCGGGGCGCGATCTGGCCGCGATGCGCCTCAAGGCGGCGCACGTGCCGCTGCCTGCGAAGATCGTCAGCGGCGAGTCCGTAAAACGCGGCAAGCCCGATCCCGAGGGATATCTCCTCGGAGCGCAGCTGCTCGGCCGTACGCCGCAAGAGTGTGTCGTGCTGGAAGATGCACCGGCGGGAATCGCCGCCGGCATCGCCGCGGGCATGCGCGTGATCGGCGTCGCGAGCACGTTCGATCGCGCACGACTTGCACGGCTGGGGTGTATAACGATCGTGGACGACTTGTCGGAAATCACCGTCGCGCGCACCGGGCATGAACTTGCCCTCGTGTTGCCGAGCCGCGACTGACCCGCGCAGATTCAAGGCATGACGAAAAAATCTTCCAGACGCGACTTTTTGCAGCGCTCCGCCGCGACCGCGGCCGCCCTCACTCTGGGCGCGCAAACCGCGCGCGCCATGACATTCAACGAGCACGGCGTGCTCGAAGATCCCGCGGTCCGCACGTTCGAAGAAAAGATGATCGTCGCCCACCCGCTTGCGCTCAACCGCGTGCGCGTCACGGGGGGGCCGCTGAAAACGGCGCAGGATGTCACGGCCAAATATCTGCTCTCGCTCGAGCCCGATCGCATGCTGGCGTACTACCGCATTCGCGCGGGTCTCACGCCCAAGGCGCAAGGGTATGGCGGCTGGGACGGCGATAAACGGAATCTCACCGGTCACATCGCGGGGCATCACCTCTCCGCAGTGAGTCTCATGTACGAGGCCACCGGCGACGAGCGCTTCAAGCAGCGCGCGGATTACATCGTCAGCGAACTGAAGATCGTGCAGGACAAAAACGGCGACGGATACCTCGGCGCGCTCGAGGGCGGACGCGAGGCGTTTGCCGCCGTATCGAAAGGCGATATTCGCTCAGGCGGGTTCGACCTCAACGGCCTCTGGTCGCCCTGGTATACCCTGCACAAAACGTTCGCGGGCCTTCGAGACGCCTATCGGCACACCGGAAACCGCGCGGCACTTTCAATGAGTGTGAAGTACGCGACATGGGCCGAGGGCGTGCTCGCGCCGCTCACCGATGCGCAAGTGCAGAAGATGCTCGACACCGAGCACGGCGGCATGAACGAAGTCCTCGCCGATTTGTACGCCGACACGGGCGACAAGCGCTGGCTCAAGCTCTCGTATCGTTTTGAGCATCACGCGTTCACCGATCCGCTCAAGCGCCATCAGGACAACCTCTCCGGCAAGCACGGCAACTGCCAGATTCCGAAATTGATCGGGTCGGCGGCCCGCTATGGATATGTCGGCGACACCGGCGACATCATGGCCGCGTCGTTCTTCTTCGATCGTGTCGCGCAGCATCACAGCTACGCGACGGGCGGCCACGGGCTCTCCGAGTATTTCGGGCCGCCCGATCAGCTCAGCGCGCGCGTTGATGGCCGCGCGTGCGAGACGTGCAATGTCTACAACATGATCAAGCTCACGCGCCGGCTGTTTTCGCTGCGGCCGGACGCGAGCTATGCGGATTTTCACGAGCGCGCGCTGTTCAATCACATCCTCGCGTCGATCGATCCGGAGAATGGCGCGACGTCGTACATGGTCCCCGTGGGACGCGGCGTCTCGCAGGAGTATCAGGACATGCTGCAGAGCTTCACCTGTTGTGTGGGCACCGGAATGGAGAGCCACGCGCTGCACGGCTACGGCGTGTACTACGAGTCGCCGGACACGCTCTGGGTAAACCTGTTCGTGCCGTCGACCGCGCAGTTCACGACCGGCGGTGTGAAGCTCACGTCGGAAACCGGTTTCCCCGATGGGGACAGCGCGAAGCTCACGCTCGCGATGCCGGCGACGAAAGAGTTCACGCTCGCGGTGCGCCGCCCGGTGTGGGCCGGTGACGCATTCGTCATCAAGGTGAACGGCGCCGCGATCGATCAGCCGACGCTCGCGAGTCTCCGCGATCTCGCTGCGGGCGGACGCGGCGGCGCACCGGGGATGGAAGCGTCGCAGGCGAGTTCGTTCGTCGAGATCAAGCGCATGTGGAAATCGGGCGATACCGTCGAACTTACGATGCCCAAGTCACTTCGCCTCGAGCCAACTCCCGATAACCGCAGCGTGACTGCGATCATGTGGGGGCCGCTGGTGCTTGCGGGTGATCATGGACCGATGCAGCGCGGCCGTCGCAATGATCCCTCGTCGCCCCCGATTCCCGCGCTCGTCGCGGCGGATCGTCCGCTCGATTCGTGGGTCGTTGCGGCGGGGACGCGCCAGGGTGATTTCAAAGCGCAGAATGTCGCGCGCGTGTTTGGACAGACCGCGACGCCGGCCGATGTTGCACTCGCGCCGTTTTATCGCACGCAGCGTCGGACATACAGCGTGTACTTCGATGTCGTCACGCCGCGTGAGTTCGATGCGCGCGGCGCAGCGATCACCGCAGAATCCGAGCGTGTTCGCCGTCTCGAAGCGGCGACGGTCGGCTCGGTGCAGCCCGGAGACGCGCAATCGGAGAGCGCTGCGCACTATCAAAGTGATCCGGCCGATCGTCAGGCCGGCCGCACCAATGGCCGCGGCAGCCGCGCCGGCGCCGGATGGTTCTCGTACGAACTTCCCGTTGAAATGAGCGGACAGATGGCGGTGATCGTCACCTACTTCAATGAAGTCGGACTCCCCGCGCCGCTCGGCGACTTCGATATTCTCGTCGACGGAACGAAGATCGCGCACTACGAGCCGAATCAAGGCGCGTCGGGATTTTATCCGGCGCAGTACGCGGTGCCGGCGAGTCTCATCGCGGGGAAGACGAAAGTTGCCGTCCGCTTTCAGGCGAACGGCAACTCGCGGATCGTGCCGGTGTGTGGTGTGCGAATGGTCCGCGCTAACGCACTATGACCATCTTTGCGCCGGTGATTTTGTCGTTCAGCTGAATCCGGTCGACGACGTCCATTCCTTTCGTCACGTGGCCGAGCGCCGTGAAGTCGCCTTCGTTGTGCGGCTGCACGGCGTTTGCCAATGTGTAGCCGGGCGTTCCGGTATCGAGGCCCGCTGAGGCCCATGCGAG
>DASYSH010000373.1:0-2639 GCA_036003525.1 Gemmatimonadaceae bacterium
GCGGCTCGCTCGGCGGACGTTTTGTGCTGACCTCCGGACTCGGCGGAATGGGGGGCGCGCAGCCGCTCGCCGCGACGATGCAGGGCGCGGTCATCCTCGGCGTCGAAGTCGATCCCGCGCGCATCGAGAAGCGCATTGCGACCGGGTATTGCGATCGCATGACCGATTCGCTGGATGAGGCGCTCGCGTGGGTCAGTGAGGCCCGCGCGGGCAAGGTCGCGCTGAGCATCGGTCTCGTCGGGAATGCCGCCGATGTTTTGCCGGAGCTCGTATCGCGCGGTATCACGCCGGACGTGGTGACCGATCAGACGAGCGCGCACGACATGCTCAATGGGTATGTGCCCGCGCTCATGTCGCTCGGCGAAGCCGCGGCGCTTCGCGCCAGCGACCCGGCGGCATACATCACGCGCGCCACGCGCGACGCAGTCACGCATGTCCGCGCGATGCGAGCGATGCAGGACCGCGGAGCGATCGTGTTCGATTATGGCAACAATATTCGCACGGTCGCGTTCGACGCCGGCCTGAAGGATGCGTTCGCCATTCCGGGGTTCGTTCCCGAATACATCCGGCCGCTCTTTTGCGAGGGGAAGGGTCCGTTCCGCTGGGCGGCGCTCTCCGGCGATCCCGCCGACATCGCGCGCACCGACCGGCTCGCGCTTGAGTTGTTCCCGCACGACAAACATCTGCGCACCTGGATCGAGATGGCGCAGAAACGAATTCATTTTCAGGGACTTCCCGCGAGAATTTGCTGGCTCGGGCAGGGCGATCGCGCAAAGTTCGGTGTCGCCATCAACGATCTCGTCGCGAACGCTGAGATCAGCGCGCCGATTGTGATCGGCCGCGATCACCTCGACACCGGAAGCGTCGCGTCGCCATTCCGCGAAACTGAGGGAATGAAAGACGGCAGCGACGCCGTCGCCGACTGGCCGATTCTCAATGCGCTGCTGAACGTGGCGAGCGGCGCGAGCTGGGTGAGCTTCCATCACGGTGGCGGCGTCGGAATCGGAAATTCATTGCACGCGGGCCAGGTGATCGTCGCCGACGGCACGCCCGAAATGCGTGTGCGTCTGGAGCGCGTTCTGACGAACGATCCGGGCATCGGCGTCGCGCGGCATGCTGATGCGGGGTATGAAACCGCGCGGGAAACGGCGAAGAAGAACGGAATCCAAATCCCAATGGCGATGGAAGATGGAAGATCGAAGATGGATCGGCGGTAGTTTCGATCTTCCATCCCCAATCTTCCATCGATGTTAAGCAAGAATTACCGCCCCTGGCACCTCATCCCGTTCGCGTACAAATACGCGAAGCTCCGCGCATTCCGCCGTCCGGTGCTCGTGCATTTCGAAGTCACGATGCGCTGCAACGCGGGCTGTGATTTCTGCGACTACTGGAAGACGGATCCGTCGAACCGGGCGAAGGAGCTGAAATCATTCGCCGACGCCGCGCGCCGCTTTGCGCCGATGATGATCACGTTCACCGGCGGCGAGCCGCTGCTGCGCAAGGATCTCGAGACGATCATCGCCGAAGTCGATCGGGCCGCGCCGTTCACCTATCTCACGCTGATCACCCACGGCGGCATGCTTTCGCTCGACCGTGCGCGGTCGCTCTGGGATGCGGGTCTCGACCAGATCAATGTTTCGCTCGACTATCTCGATGAGCGCCATGACCGGGCGCGGAAAATTCCCGGCCTCTCGGCGAAGATACTGCTCGTCATCCCGCAGATGGCCGCGGCCGGCATGACGGTGCGATTCAACACCGTCATCAAGGACGACAATATCGACGAGGTCATGCCGATCGTGCGGCGCGCTGCGTCGGTGGGCGCGGGCGTTAATCTCTCGATTTATACCGACTTCAAGAACGGAAACGGCGCACATCTCATTCGCGAAGATCAGCTCGCGAAGATCGAATCGCTGACGTCCGAGCTTCTCGCGTACAAAGCCGGTCACCGAGGTGTGCTGAGCAACTCCGACTGGTATATCCAGCAGATTCCGCGCTATCTCCGCGGCGAGATGACCGAGCCGTGCCGGGCCGGGGAGACAACGATTCATATAGACCCGTCGGGCCACGTGCGCCGCTGCCCGGATTTCGCGCCCGATCATCATTGGAGCGAGCACACGCGGTATGAGCCCATCTCGTGTAACAAGTGCTACTACGCCTGCAGGGGGGAAGCTCAGGCACCGCTCACGCTGAGCCGCTTCCGCGACTTGGCGGCCAAGAGCTGAGTTTTCCGGCGCTCCGCGCCCCTCGCCATATTGCCTTTCACCCGTCGCTCGTCCTCCGATTCCGAAACCGAACTGGCGGAGCTAACGTAGTTTCCATCATGCCGCAAGCGACCGCGAAGCCTTCCCAACAACTTCCGACGACGAAAGCGCCGAATATTCCGTCAACGGCGACACCAATCGCGTCGTTCGGCCAATTTGCCGTTCCGATCAATCAATCAGATGTCGACGCGCTGCAGGCGCAGCGCAACGAACTCAGCAGCCAGCTCATCTCGGCGAAGGATCGTCGCAACGAACTCTCGCGCCAGCTGCGCTCGGCACAGGTCGGGCCGGATAAGGCTGGTATCGAGGCGAGAATCACCCAGCTCGACAACCGGATCCTCACGATCGAAAACGACATCGCCGAATCGGGTCGCGCCC
>DASYSH010000374.1:0-10874 GCA_036003525.1 Gemmatimonadaceae bacterium
CGCCCACACTATCACTTAGCTTCGGCGCCTTCTTGCCCTTACTGAAGCGGTGCTTCATTTCGTCGAAATACGTGTACACCACCGGCGTCACATAAAGCGTGACGACCTGCGAGAACAATAGACCGCCCACCACCACAATACCCAGCGGCCTTCTCGACTCCGCGCCCGCGCCCGCGCCGAGCGCAATCGGCAGCGTACCCACCAGTGCGGCCATCGTCGTCATCGTGATCGGCCTGAATCGCACCAGGCACGCCTCGACAATCGAATCGAACGGACTCTTCCCCGTCTTCTCAGCCTCAGTCGCGAAGTCGACCATCATGATCGCGTTCTTCTTCACCAATCCCACGAGCATGATGATGCCGACCCACGCATAAACGGTCAGCTCCGTCTTCGTGATGATCAGCGCGAGCAGCGCGCCGAACGCGGCGAAAGGGATACCGGAAAGAATAGTGAGCGGATGAATGAAGCTCTCGTACAAAATTCCGAGCACGATGTAAATCACGAAGATCGCGATGATGAACAGCGTCACCAATCCTTTCTGCGTGTCCTGGAAAACCTGCGCGGCGCCATAGAACGCGCCGCTCACGTCCTGCGGCAGTATCGTGCGCGCGGCTTTCTCAACTGCATCGGTCGCTTCTCCAAGTGACACACCGATCTTCGTGTTGAACGCGATCGTCACGCTCGGCAACTGGCCGGTGTGGTTCACGAGCATGGGCCCGAGTGTCGGCGCGGTTTTCGTCACGCTCGAGAGCGGCACGAGCTGTCCGGTTTTCGACCGCACGTACAGCATGCTCAGCGCGCCGAGGTCGCTCTGATATTCCGGCAGCAGCTCGAGAATCACCCAGTACTCATTCTGCGGCGTGTAGATGGTGCTCACCTGCCGCGAACCGTACGCGTTGTACAGCGCCTGCTCGATCTGCTCCGGCGTCAGCTGGAATCGCGCGGCCGCGTCGCGATCGAGTTCGATCGACGCCTGCGGGTTCGCAATCTGCAAGTCGGTCGTCACGTCGACGATCGCGGGGATCTCGCGCATCTTCGATTCCATCTGCTGCGCGGCCTTGTACAGCGTCACGAGATTGCCGCCGACCATCGTGTACTGATACTGGCCTTTGCTCGCGCGGCCGCCGATCTGAATCGTCGGCGTGTTCACGACGTAACTCGCGATGCCCGGCACGGCGCGCAGCGCGCTCGCGAGCACGGGCACGAGTTCGTCGGCCGAAAGTTTGCGATCCGCGCGCGGCGTCAGCCGGAAGGTGATGCGTCCGGTGTTCACGGTCGAGCTCGTTCCGCCGTATCCGCTCGCCACGGAATAACTCTCTGCGGCGACGTTCGGATTCTGCGCGCCGATCGCGGCGATCTGCAGCATCTTGTCCTTCATGTCGTCGTAGCCGATGCCCTGAATGCCCTCGGTGTTCGCGCGGAGAATTCCCTGGTCTTCGCTCGGGAAAAATCCTTTCTTCACGACCGTAAACATCCAGCCGGCGACGATGAGCGTGACGGCCGAGAAGACCATCACGAGCGGGCGGTGCTTCATCGCGAGATGCAGCGTGTTGGTGTATGCTTTGAGCACGCGCTGATAGAGCCGCTCGAACGCGTTGAAAATGAAATTGTTCGAGCCGTGCAGATTTCCCTCGTTCAGGAAATGCGCGCTGAGCATCGGCGTGAGCGTCAGCGAAACGAATCCCGAAACGAGAATCGCGACGGCGATCGTCACCGCGAACTCGCGGAACAGGCGGCCGACGATTCCGCCCATGAAGAGGAGCGGAATGAACACGGCCGTCAGCGACGCGGTCATCGAAATAATCGTGAAGCCGATTTCCGCCGCGCCGTCGAGCGCGGCCTGCATGGGTGGTTTTCCCATCTCCATGTGGCGCACGATGTTCTCGAGCATGACGATGGCGTCGTCGACCACGAAGCCCACGGCCAGCGTGAGCGCCATCAAACTCAAGTTGTCGAGACTGTAGTTGAGCTGGTACATCACCGCGAACGTGCCCATCAGCGACATCGGCAGCGCGAGCGACGGAATGGTCGTCGCGCTCACGTTGCGCAGGAACAGGAAGATCACGGCGATGACGAGCACGAGCGTGAGGCCGAGCGTGATTTTCACGTCGTGCACGGAATCACGAATGCCCTGCGCGCGATCGTAGAAAATCGTGGCGTCGACGCTCGCGGGCATCTGCAGCTTCATGATCGGCAGCAGTGCCTTGATTGCATCCGCGACTTCAACGGTATTCGTGCCGGGTTGCTTTTGAATCGCGAGCGAGATCGAGCGCTCGCCGTTGAGCCAGCTCGCGGTCTTGTTGTTCTGGATGTCGTCGAGAACCTGGCCGAGTTCCTTGAGGCGGACCGGCGCGCCGTTGCGGTAGGTGACGACGAGATCGCCGAACTGCGCGGCGTTGTTGAGCTGGCCGTTGGCCTGCACGGTGAGCGCTTTGCTTTTTCCCCAGAGCACGCCGGTCGGAATATTTACGTTCGCCGCGTTGATCGCGTCGGCGACTTCGTCGATGCCGATTCCGCGGCTCGCGAGCTGGCGCGGATCGACCTGCACGCGCGCGGCGTACTTCGCCGATCCGCCGACGTTCACGGCGGCGACTCCACTCACGGTGGAGATGCGCTGCGCCATCACGGTTTCGGCGTACTCATCGAGCTGCGACAGCGGCATCGTGGCCGAGTGCAGGTTGATGTAGAGGATCGGCTGGTCCGCCGGATTCGTCTTGAGCATCGACGGCGGGATCATGCCCTGCGGCAATACTCCCAGTGTGCGCGCGATGGCCGTTTGGACGTCCTGCGCGCCGGCGTCGATGTTGCGGTCGAGCGTGAACTGGATGGTGATCGACGTGCTCCCGAGGGAGGAGGTCGAGACCATGTTGTCGATGCCGGCGATGGTGGTGAACTGTTTTTCGAGCGGTGTGGCGACCGCCGATGCCATCGTCTCAGGAGAGGCGCCGGGCAGCGATGCGTTGACGGTAATCGTCGGATAGTCGACGCTCGGCAGATCGCTGACGGAAAGCTTTTGGTAGGAGAGAATACCAAAACCCAAAATCCCCACCATGACGAGCGTCGTCATGACGGGGCGTTTGATGAAGAGTGCGGTGAAGTTCATGGAGCGCCTCCGGGATTCACTGCGGCAGCCTTCGTCGGCGCAGGTGCGGCGATTTCTACTTTTGCGTTCGGTGTCAGGCGGGACTGCCCGTCGGTGACGACGGTCATGCCTACGTCTATACCCTTCTCGATGACGGTTCGATCACCGACCACCAGACCGGCGGTCACGGGACGGACGACGGCGGTCCTGTCCGGCGTGATGACGAAGACGAACTGGCCGTCCTGGCCGGTTTGCACGGCGGTCGTCGGGACGAGCACCGCGCCTTCCTGTACGTAGAGCTCGACCGCGACGGCCACGAACTGGCCGGGCCACAGATGGCCGGCGGGGTTGGCGAACTGCGCCTTGAGCGTCACGGTGCCGGTCGTCGTGTCGACGCCGTTGTCGAGCATGTTGAGGACGCCTTCTTCCGCGCTCGCGACGCCGCGCGGTGTCACGATGACCCGCAGCTTCTTCTCGGCGGCCGCGTATTTCTGGACCTGCGGCAGCTCACGATCGGGGACGGTGAAGTGCACGTCGATCGGGTGGATCTGATTGATCACCACGAGCGGCGGGTTGGAGCCGGGCTTCACGAGATTGCCCTGCTTCACCTGCAGGATTCCGGACTTGCCGGAGATGGGCGCCCTGATGGTCGCGTTTTCGAGATTGAACTTGGCGTTGTCGAGCGCGGCCTGGTCGGCGGCGACGAGTGCCTTGGCGGCTGCGGCGGCGGCGACGGCTTGATCGGCCTGCGACTTGGTGACGAAATCTTTTTGGACGAGCGCGGCGTAGCGGTCGGCGTCGTTCTTGGCGCTGACGAGCTGGGCGTTGTCTCTCGCGAGGACGGCTACAGCCTGGGCGTACGCGGCCTGGAAGGGACGCGGGTCAATTTCGAAGAGAACCTGGCCGGCTTTGACTTCGTCGCCTTCGCGGAAGTGGACGGCGGTGAGGACGCCGCCGACCTGGCTCTGGATCGCGACGGTCTGGGCGGGTTCGACGAGGCCGTTGGCATGGATCACGTACGGCGCGTTGCCGCGTTCGGCGGTGGCGACGGAGACGGAGACGGGCGGTTTTACGGGCGTGGCGACTTTGTTGCAGGCGGACGCCGAAAACAGCAACAGCAAAGGCAACGGCAAAAGCCTTAACCGCGGATTTCCGCGGAAACTGGCGGATGACAACGCGGATACGGCAACTGATTTTTTATTACTGCGTGCGATGGGCATCATTGCTACTGGCGTCCTGGGGGAACAGGCGTGAGCGAAATATTGGGTTCACCGCGGGTGCCTAGGACACCGGCGTCGTGTGAGAGCTGAGCGAGAGAGGCGTACCAGGTCCAGCGGCTGAGGACCGATTGCGCACGTGCGTCGGCGAGGGCGCTTTGGGCCGTGAGGAGGTCGAGGATGCTTCCGACACCTTCGGCGTAGCGGCCTCGCGCGACTTCCTCTGATTGGACAGCGCTCGTGAGAAGTTCGGCGCTCGTCGAGACACGCAGCGTCGCGGTTTGCAGGCCGTAGTAGCTGGTGAAGACCTGTGAGATTGCGAGAAGGCGGCTTTGCTCGGCTCTTGCCGCGGCGGCGCTGGCCAATTCTTTCGCGACGATGACGTCGTATTCGTGAGAGAGCCCGCTGAACAGCGGGATCGCTACGCCGAAGCTGAGCGCGTAGGTGTTGCCGGCGAGCAATGGCACGTTGGCCCTGATATTCGCTTCGCTCGCGCCGACGGTGATGGTCGGGAGAGTGACGGATCGGGCCTGGCGAACCTGCGCCTCGCTCTGGCGCGCGAGTGCGCGCGCGGCGGCTACATCCGGACGGTCGCGCACGGCGCGCGCGACGACGGTATCGATATTCTCGGCGAGCTGGAGGACGGGCGCCATCCCGGTATCGGGCGCGGCGTCGAACTTTGCGTTCGCGGCGAGGCCGAGTGCGAGCGCGAGCTGCGCGCGCGCGGCCTGGACGTTTCCGGCGTTGGTTTGTTCGACCAACTTCGCTTGCGCGAGTGCGGTTCTCGCTTGCAGAACATCTGCGATCGTCGCGAGGCCGACATCATGCCTGCGATTCGCGGCTGCGAGATTCGCTTCCGCGGTTTTTACGGCGGTGTCTGCCGCATCGACGAGGCCGCGACTCGCTTGATAGGTGAAGTATGCGTTCTCAGCTTCGAGAACCACGCTCTGTACGGTCGCGTTGTGCGTGAGATCGGCGGCGAACAGCGCTTCGTGCGCGGCCTGCATCGCGCCGCCGCGCGCGCCGAAGTCCCACAGGACGTAGCTGAGATTCAGCGCGGTGGTCCAGCTCGAGCGCGTCGCGGGGAAAATCGCGGGATTGGTCGAGATGGCTTTCGCGGGGCCGCCGTTGCCGTCGAGTTCGAGGGTCGGCAGGAAATGGCCGCGTGCGCTCGCATAGACCGCGGCGGCGGAGCGGGCCTGGGCCCAGGTGGTGCGGGTTTGCGGGGAGTTGCCTAGCGCGAGATCGACCACATCTCCCAGCGACAGACGGTCCATCCGGCCGGCGACTTCCACAGGGATCACCGCGCCGCGCACGGCGCGGGCGGTTTCGGTGCCATTGAGCGGAGCGCCGCCGCCGGTTTTCTGGGCCGCGGTCCACTCGCTCGAGGGAGCGGGCGCCACAGACGGCGAGCCGCCGATGCGCGCGGGAGGGGCGCAAGCGGCGGCGATAAAGCATAGAAATGTTATGGAGCGATTCAAGCGCATCCGTTAAAGCAATTGGGGGAACGGCGACGGCGCCAGTGCTTGATAACTGCAGATATGAGGGGCGAGGCCAGCGGGGAGTGGCGAGGTGAGCAGGGAGCGGGGCGAAACGAGCGGCAAGTGGCGAGTTCAGCGGGGAGCTCACCCCTCCCGTCTCGTTTCGCCCCGCTCCCCCCTCGCCCTCGCCTCTCCCAGCTGGCCTCCCCCCTCAATCCTGCCGTTGATCTGAATACGCGCTCCCGCCCTCCGACGTTCACGATTCTTAACGGTATATTCTGACCCCATGCGTCCGTCCCACGCGCCTGCGCTGGCGCCAAGTACCCTGCCGAGAACGATTCTGATCTCGCTGATCCTACTTTTCGTAGGACTGGCCGGTTTCACCTTCGAATCCGTCGAGCGCCGGTCGAACGAAGCCGCCGCCGACCTGCTCGAATCGCGGCTGCAGGAGATCAGACACTCGCTCGTGCTTTGGATCGACGACGAGCAGCTCTCGGCCGATTCATGGGCCGAGGCGCCGGGACTCGCGCGGATCGTGAAGCGCCTCTCCGCCGTGTCCGCGGGCGGGCATGCGTCCGACGCGCTTCTCCGCTCCCAACCCGAGGCGCGCGAACTCGACGCGCTGCTCGGCACGGAGCTGAAGGCCGAGCACTTGGTGGGCTACAAAGTTTTCGACACCGGCGCGAATGCCGTCGGCGGGTCGGCGCACGAGCAGCTCGCGGGCGGTCTCTCGACTGTGCCAAACACGATCGTCCATCGCGCGCTCGCGGGCGAGACGGCGGTCTCCGCGCCGTACGCGACCACCACTCCCCTCCCCGACGACAATGGCGTCCTCCGCACGGGCATGGCGACGATGCTCGTCGCGGCACCGGTGCGCGACGAAAATCGCCGGATCGTGGGCGCGATCGCGTTTCGCATCCGCCCCGACGGCCAGCTGCGCCGCCTGCTCCAGAGCAATCGCATGGGACAGAGTGCCGAGTCGTATCTGTTTTCGCGCGACGGCATCATGCTCACCGAGTCGCGCTTCAATGAGGTTCTGAAACAGTCGGGATTGATTCTGGGCGACACGACCGCGGGTTCCGCGCTGCACGTCGCGGTGCGCGATCCGGGCGGCGATGTCACGGCGGGATTCCGTCCGGCGGGCGACGTGAAATCGCGCCCGCTCACGTACGCGGCGCAGCGCGCGATCGCGGGCGAAACGAGTCAGACGCTCACGCCATATCCCGACTATCGCGGCCACCCCACGGTCGGCGCGTGGACGTGGATTCCACAGCTCGACGCCGGCCTGCTCTACGAGATCAACGACGACGAAGCGCTCGCGCTCGTGCTCACATTGCGCAAAGTGCTTGCGGTGCTGCTCGGCATCGTGGTTATCGCCGGCGCGCTCGCGATTTATCAGCGTTCGCGAAACGCGACAATCGAATCCGAGCGCCGGAAGGCCGAAGAAGATCTCGCGATGCGCGAAGAAACGCTGAGCGCGATCATCGATTCGTCGCCGAACAGCGTGATCATTCTCGACGAAGAGGGAAACATCGCGCGCGCGAATCGCACGGCGACGCGCACCTTCGGCGCGCGCGGCGGGCCGATCACGGGCATGCCGATCGTGCATTTCGTGTCGTGCGAGCACGACTGGACGGGCGACGTCGCCGCGTTCCTCGGCGCAGCGTGCAAGGACAGCCGCGGGATTCTTCCCGACAGCACGACGTTCCCGATCGACATTCAGTTTTCGACAGTCTCGGTGCGCGGCGAGACGCTGTTCGTCGCGGTGATCATCGACATCACCGCGCGCAAGGCGGCGGAAGCGATTCTCATTCAGGCGAAGGAAGAAGCCGAGAGCGCCGTGCGCGCGAAGAGCGAATTCCTCGCGATGATGTCGCACGAGATTCGCACACCGATGAACGGCGTGCTCGGCATGACGAGCCTGCTCGGCGATTCCGCGCTCTCGATGGAACAGCGGCAGTACGTCGACGCGATCAAGCATTCGGCGCAATTGTTGATGAGCGTGATCAACGACATTCTCGATTTTTCGAAAGTCGAAGCGGGCAAACTTTCGATCGAGCCGATTCCGTTCGACCTGCAAATCGCGGTCGCGGAAGTCGCGGAACTGCTCGTCCCGCGCGCGATCGAGCACAATCTGGAACTGGTGGTGCGCTACGCGAGCGATGTGCCGCGCAGAGTGATCGGCGATTCCGGGCGCATTCGTCAGGTGCTGCTGAATCTTGCCGGCAACGCGCTCAAATTCACCGAGAACGGCCATGTCGTGATCGCCGTGGAAGCGCTGCACACGGGACCCGGCGGACGCTTTCGGTTCGAGATCACCGACACCGGAATCGGAATTCCGGCGGACAAACTCAACGCGCTCTTTCAGCCGTTCACGCAGGCCGACGCGTCCACTACCCGAAAGTTCGGCGGGACGGGACTCGGCCTTTCGATCAGCAAGCGGCTCGTCGAATTGATGGGCGGAGAGATCGGCGTGACGAGCGCCGACGGCGAGGGATCGACATTCTGGTTCACGCTGCCGCTCGAGGAAGACACGAGTCCCGCGCCGATGCCGATCACGTCGGTGTCGCTCGGGAATGTACGCGTGCTCGTCGTCGACGATGTGCCGATCAACGTGCAGGTGCAGCGCGAGTTCATGAAACTGTGGGGAATGCGCGTCGACGCGGCGACGAACGGACATCAGGCGCTGGAGATGATCAACAAGGCCGTGCGCGACGGTGATCCGTATCGCGTGGCGCTGTTCGATTTCCTGATGCCCGAGATGGACGGCGAGATGCTCGCGCGCGCGGTGCGCGCGGATCCGACGCTGAATGATCTCTCCCTGATTCTCGCGACATCAGCGGCGCAGCGCGGCGATGCGGAGCGGTTCCATGCGGTGGGGTTCAGCGCGTATCTCACGAAGCCGTTCAGGCCGGAGACGCTGCTGCACACGGTGGAGGCGGTGCTCGCTGGTCCGCGCGGCTGGCGCAAGGAAAATCCGATCATCACGCGGCACACGCTGAGCGAGCGGATGCGCGCGGACGCGCCGCAACTGAAGCCGGTCGAGAAGCGCGCTGCGCCCGGCGTGGCGCGCACGGGTGTGGTGCGCGTGCTGCTCGCCGAGGACAACCCGGTGAATCAGATCGTCGCGGTGAAGATGCTGGAGCGACTGGGCTGCCGCGTGGATGTCGCGGCGGACGGTCAGGAAGTCGTCGCGATGTCGGAGCGGTTCCCGTACGACCTGATTTTCATGGATGTGCAAATGCCGGTGTTCGACGGGCTCGAAGCGACGCGGCGGATTCGCGTTCGCGAGGGGGGAGCGGCGCACGTGAGGATCGTGGCGATGACGGCGAACGCGATGGATGGGGATCGCGAGCGGTGCATCGCGGCCGGCATGGATGATTATGTGTCGAAGCCGATCACTACGCAGGCGCTGGAAGCTGCGCTAACCCGGACAGGGAAGCCTTAGAGACGACAAACCAGTTAACTACAAACCAAAAACCATTAATAGTTTTTGGTTTGTGGTTAAGGGTTTGTAGTTACTGGCTTGCGGCTATTCGTTTCTGGTTGACCCTTCTTCGCGAACCTGCTGAGCTAGCAGCTCCAGCGAGCGCAGCTCGAAGGGCTTTTCCAAAACTGGCACGCCCGCGGTGGCGAGAAAATCCGCGACATCGGGTGCGCCGGCGTCGCCGGTGGCAAAAATAAATTTGCGCGCGAGCAGCGGACGCGATGCGAGCAGGTGGTTGTACAGCTCCTGCCCCGAAATCCCCGGCATTTTCAGGTCGCACAGCACCACATCGAACACCGACTCGGCGTCGGGCCGCTCGATCTTTGCGAGCCCGTCCGATCCGTCCGTCGCCGTCTCCACCGCCCAGTCGCGCTTCTCGAAATAGCGACGCAGCGCGCGACGAATCGATTCTTCGTCGTCGATGATCAGCAAACTCGCGGGGCGTGGTGGCATCGACACAAGAGTTCTCTGTGGGGAAAGTCTTGGTTCGCGCAGCGGCTCGGCGACCGGCATGCGCATCGTAAAGCGTGCACCACCACCGTCGGCGGCATCGCGATTTTCCGCGACGAGCGTTCCGCCGTGGGCCTGCATGATGCCGAGCGAAACGGAGAGGCCAAGTCCGACGCCCTGCCCTGTTGCCTTCGTGGTGAAGAACGGTTCGAAAATTCTCGCGAAGTGTTCCGAGGGGATTCCCGCGCCCGTATCCTCGACCACCACTTCATAGACATCGCCCGCGCGATGAGCGTTCAGCCGCACGGCGCCGCCCGCACCCGCCGCCTGCGCGGCGTTGGTCAGAATATTCGTGACGACCTGCTCGAACCCCGCGCGATCCATGTCGAGCGGAGTGTCGGGATCGGTGATCGCGTCCGTGAGCGAAACGCCCTGTGTGGCGAGCCCCGGCCGCACCGCGCGCACGAGTGTCTCGAGAATCGGGCCCGGCGTCTCGCGCTTGCGCGTGCGGCGGTCGCCTTTGCGCACGAACGTCAGGAGGTCCCGCACAATGGTGCGCGAGCGCAGCGCCTGCGCCTGAATCACCTCGAGCGCCATGCGTTCGTCGCCGGTGCGCTGATCGGCGAGCAGATCTTCGGTGAAATTCAAAATCGCCGCGAGCGGATTGTTCAGCTCATGTGCGACGCCGCTCACCAGTTTTCCCAACGACTCGATGCGCTCCGCGTCAGCAAGCCGCGTGCGCAGCGACTCGCGCTCGCGCTCGGCGAGATGCGCCTGCGTTTCATCCGTCCACACGCCGGCGACGCCGATGATCGCGCCCTCGGAATCGCGCATGGGCGCGAGATGGCCGCGAAGAAACCGCTCGGGCCGCTCCGCATTCGCATGCACGGCCCAGTGGATGACGACATCCTCGCCGGTAAGCGCACGACGGTTCGCCTCGCGATGCAGGTCGACGGCTTCGGGCGGCACGAAGTCGATTCCCTTCGATCCGATGAGGACTTTTCCGCTCGCGATCTGGTCCTGCGCCCAGCGGCCGTATATCGCGGTGAGTTTTCCCTCGGTGTCGATCGTGTAGAAGCCGATGTCGAGCGCGCTGACGATGTGGCGGAAGCGCTCGTCGTTTTCGCGCAGCGCGTCGGTCTGGCGTTTGGATTCCG
>DASYSH010000375.1:0-2068 GCA_036003525.1 Gemmatimonadaceae bacterium
CGCACGACGATCGAGTCGGCCGATGTTCTTTCGGAGTCGCGAGCCGTCGCGAGCGAAGCGCGAACGACATAGCTTTGCGCCGCCGCTCCGGAGGGAATCGCGATCCCCACGAGCCAGGTGTCCATGGCGCCCGGCGCGATCACAAGCGGCGCGCCGCCCATGACGACGGTCCATCCGCGGGGCACGACGAGGTTCGGCGTCGCGCGAACGGTGTCCGCGCCGTTGTTCTTCACGGTGAAGGACGATGTGGCGACACTGCCTGCGTCGATGCGCATGGATTCGCCGGACGCCGCGCGAATCGTGAGCGCGCCCGATTGCGCACGCGCATCGGTCGCCATCGCAGCGAAAGCGAGGGCGACCGATGCTGCGAGCGCGAGGCGGGCGTTCACGAGTGCTCGTCTAGTAGTTGATGACGAACTGCGTCGCGAAGACGGAGTCCTCGCCGGTGTCGGCGAAGATCACGGCTTTGTACGT
This sequence comes from Gemmatimonadaceae bacterium, assembly GCA_036003525.1. Taxonomy (GTDB): domain Bacteria; phylum Gemmatimonadota; class Gemmatimonadetes; order Gemmatimonadales; family Gemmatimonadaceae; genus Fen-1231. Next base: position 475 of record DASYSH010000375.1, read on the forward strand.
GCCCGGCGGAAGAACGCCGAGCTCGAAATGCTGGTGAAGCGATGTGCCGGGATAGAGCAGGCCGCGCGTCTGCTTGCCTTTTCCTTTGAGAACACCCTGCGCGTCGTAGACCTCCACCCAGAGCGTGGGGCGGAACGCGCGCTCGCCGGTGTCGGTCATGTTCACGTCGAGCAGTGCGGTGCCGTTCGCGGCTTTTGTCGCCTGTGGCGCGCTGAACTCGACGGTGCGTGTGCCCGTGTTGCGGATGTGCGTCGCGAGTTGCACGGCGTAACGCATCACCGCGCCGAGGGAGACGGCGGGTTTTGCGCCGTTCGCCGCGGGTGGTTCGACCGGAGTGCCTTCGACCATCATGAGGCTCCAATACGTGCCGCGGAGCGAATCGCCTGTCGGAACTGCCACGGAATAGGGAACAGACACCTGCGAGTTCGGCGGAATCACCACGCGCGAAAGCTGTGTGCTGATCCACGAGGCATTGGAGCGCGGTGTCGTGCCGGGATCGTCATAGTGCGCCGTGCCGTCGAACGCGAAGCGATAATCGGTCTGATAGATGCGCGCGGCCTGCGGCGTTGAACTGGAATTCGCAACGACGATCGTCCCCGTGTATTTCTCACCCGGACCAGCGGTCTTCTCTTCGACCGTGCTGCTCAGCACGGCGATCTGCGCGCGGGCCGCGACCGGCGCGGAAAGCGCGAGCGCGACGGCGAAGATGGCGAGAGATTTGTTTGGACGCCGGCTGGTCATGGCTCAGGCCTACGGGACGGTGATGGCAGTAAACGTAACGACGCGGGTTTGCACCGGGACCACGCCGGCGTCGGATGTCGCGCTCAGCTGGTAGGTGATCGTCGCGCCGGTGACTTTCTGCTTGATGCCGGTGATCACAGTACCCGCCGTCGTCGTGAGCGAGACCGCGCCGGCGCTGCTCCCCTGGCCCGCGGACTGGAGCGTGATTTCGAGCGTCACGTTCGTCGGCATCGCCGCATTGATCTGCGCGGTAATGGTGAAGGTGTTCTGGCCGGTGGGATTGGTCACCGAGTACGTGGTGAGCGAGTTGCTGACCGCGGTGGGCGCCAGTCCGGCGACCGCAGCCGAGACGGTCATCTGGGCCGGGGAGCCGGACACGGTGATCTGTGCCCGGGCGTCCCTCGTCCAGAAGGCGACGGCGAGAAGCAGCATTGCGCGCTTCATGGGAATAACCGTCTGCCGCAGCAGGTTTGTTCGTTCGATCCGGTAAAGCTTAGACGCCGCCCGTGATCGTGTAGGTCACGACGCGCGTCGACGACGTCACGACGCCGGCTGCTGCTGTTGCATCGAGCTGGTACGAAAGGGCGAGCGCTGCTGCGTTGAGCTTGGTGATGCCCGTGACAACGTTCACCGCGGTCGTGCCGAGTGCGGTCAGGCCCGTGCTGGTCGCGCCGGCCGGAGCCGTCAGGTTTGCCGAAAGAGTCAGGCCCGTCGGCATCGCCGTCGGGATGCTGGCGGTGATCGAAGCGCCGCTCTGGTTCGTCGTGACGGACCACGTGTTGCCCGAAGCGGTGACGGAAGTCGGGGCGCTGCCTGCCGCCGCGGCGTTGATGACGAGCGAGGGCGTTCCGGT
>DASYSH010000376.1:0-3686 GCA_036003525.1 Gemmatimonadaceae bacterium
TAGAGCACTCCCCCACCATTTCATTGCGTGCGCCGCCCATGAAAAACCGATTCACACAGTCATTCGCGCCCTCAGGCGCAGCGATCGTCATGTTGGTGCTCGCTGCGACGGTCGCGCACGCGCAACGAACGCCGATGCCAACCGATGCGACCGTTCGCGTGCGCGTCGACGACTATCTCACGCGCCTCGAATCGCTCGGCTACACCGGCGGCGTGCTCATGCTGCACAATGGAAGCACCGTCATCGAGAAGAGCTATGGCTTCGCCAACCGCGAGGCGGGAATCCGCGCGGACACGAGCACGGTCTACAATCTCGGGTCGATCACCAAGCAGTTCACCGCGGCAGCGATTCTGCGTCTCGAAGAACTCGGCAAGCTGCACACCACCGATTCGATTTCGAAATTCCTCCCGAATGTGCCGGCCGACAAACGCGGCATCACGCTGCACATGCTGCTGACGCACACGTCGGGACTCCAGTCGGATTTCTCGCCGACGGATTACGAGCCGACGACGCGCGATGAATATCTCCGCCGGGCGCTGACGTCGAGGCTGCGCACGCCGCCGGGACAGGAACATTTCTACGCGAACTCGGGCTATTCATTGCTCGCGGCGGTGATCGAGATCGTCACCGGCGAGGAATACGAGACCGCGCTCACGCGGCTCGTGCTGCGGCCGGCGGGAATGCTCGAGACCGGCTACACCGCGCCGCACTGGGCCGCCGCGCGAATCGCGCACGGATATCAAAATGGCCGCGACTGGGGAACGATCGTCGCGCGCATCTCCGAGCCGGGCCAGCCGTACTGGGAACTGCGCGGCAACGGCGGACTGCACACCACGCTTGGCGATATGAAAAAATGGGACGCCGCGCAGAACTCACGGGCGGTGCTCGCCGATTCGAGCCGCAAGAAATACATCACGCCATACGTGAACGAAGGACCGGCCGGGCTCTCGCAATACGCATACGGCTGGGCCGTGATGAAAACGTCGCGCGGCACGCGGCTCATTACGCACAACGGCGGAAACGGAATTTACGTCGCGGAGTTTTTGCGCTTCGTCGACGAAGGCGTGACGATTTTTCTCACGTCGACCGTCGCGGAGTTCACCGCGACGCCCGCGGTGCGCGCGCTCGAGCACATCGCGTTCGGCGAACCGTACGATCTGCCGCCGAAAAAAGTGAACGCGACGGCGGCCGAACTCAACGCGATGGCCGGCGAGTTTCGCGCGAGCGACGGCAGCACGCTGACACTCCGCGTCGAAGGCGACCGGCTGCTCGCCGATCCGCGCGGGCAGATGGCGTACACGCTCGCGATGACGGGCGACACGGCATCCTCGCCGAGGACGGCCGCGGCGAGCGCCAAGTCCGCGGCGATCGTCGCGGCGCTGGTGCGGGGAGACATCGCCCCGCTGCGGAGCGCGCTCGACGAGGCGCCCGACTCCGCCGAGCTCGGCAGGCAGGAGCGCGGCATGATGGCGGATCGTGCCAGCCGCTGGGGCGCGTACAAATCATTCGCGGTACTCGGCTCCGTGCAGCTCCCGCAGGGCCCGGTGCAGACCACCGTCCGGGTCGATTTCGAACGCGGCACCGCGACGAATATTTACGTCTGGAATCGCGACGAGAAGATCATCGACGTGGGGGCGCGGCCGTATCAGTCGATTGAACTCATCCCGACTGGCGGCGGCGAGTTCCGGGCGTACAACGCGCGCAGCGGCGGCGGGCTGCAAGTTCGCGCCGAGGGCGGCGCGCTGGTGGCGACGACTCCGCACGGCACGGTTCGGCTCGCAAAATAATTTTTTTGTTTTTTTACGCCCGCGCACCAGCGCGGTTACGGCGAGCCGGATAGCTTTTTGTATATGCACACGATTCGCGTGCTGCTCGCCCTCGGGCCTTATGCCGTCGCGTTTTTGCGCGACCGTCGCCGCTGGATCTGGTGGGGCGCGCCGGTCCCGCGCACGCCGGCGGACCATGCGAAGCGCGCGCGCGAACTGGTCGAGGCGATCATCGGACTCGGACCGACGTTCGTGAAAATGGCGCAGGTGTTCGCGGCGCGCGCCGATCTCATTCCCGAACCGTACATCTCCGAGCTCGGCAAGCTCATCGATCAGGTTCCGCCGCTGAGTTTCGACACCGTCGCGGCGATCATCGCGGAGAGCTATCCCGGAAACTCGCAGGGCGTGCATGTGACCGGCGTCGCCCGCGTCGACGAAGTTTTCGACGCGTTCGAGCGTGTGCCGGTCGCGGCGGCGTCGCTCGGCCAGGTGCACCGCGCGAAAATCAAATCGACGGGCGAAGCCGTCGCGGTGAAAGTGCTGCGGCCGGGCGTGGAGCGCGCCGTGAAGCGCGATCTGATAGCCGCGCGGAAGATTCTTTCGCTCGTGGAGCGGTATTGGGAGCATCCGTCGCTCAAACGGATACGCGTGGTGCTCGACGAATTCGAGCTGCGCATCGCCGAGGAGATGGATTTCCGGCTGGAAGCCGAGCACGCGATGGAGATCCGGAAAAACTTCGCGGGGAACCGCGACGTGATCATTCCGCGGATCTATCACGAGCTCACGCGACAGCGCGTGGTGGTGATGGAGTTCGTCGCGGGAACCCGCATCGACCGGCTGGACCCCGCGCGCGTGGATGTGCCGCGTGTGGTGGCGACACTGGTGGAGCTGTACGTGCAGATGATGCTGGTCGACGGCTTATTTCACGCCGATCCGCATCCTGGAAATTTGATGGTCGCGCCGGACGGGCGGATCGTGCTGCTCGATTTCGGGATGGTGGTGCGCGTGCCATTGGAGACGAGGCGCTCGCTCATGAGGACATCGATTGCGGCGATCAAACGAGATCCGGATCTCGTTGCGGCGGGATTCGTTTCGCTCGGGCTCATCATTCCCGGGACTCCGCCTGAGACGGTGCGGTGGCTCGCGGAGTTATTGATTGCGAACGCATATTCGCGGACGACGACGAAGCAGCGGATCGACGCGCTGCTCGCGGACCGCGTGATGAAGACGCTCTTCGATTTTCCGATCGTGCTGCCGCAGCATCTCGTCTACTTTGGCCGCACCGCCGCTCTGATAGAAGGCGTGGGGACGCGGTACGATCCATATTTTCAGGCGATCCCCGTAGCGAGTCCGGTGATTTTGCGGATGCGGTCGCGGATTTTGAAGTCGCTCGGCGAGCCGGCGACGCCGAGTGTCGCGGAAGTTGCGACGGTCGCGGGGTACGCAATTGGCAAAGCGGCACGGTGGGTCGTTGATTTGGTGAAGCCGATGAATGGTGCGAACACTCTCGAGAGGAAAACGGAAATGCGCGCGAACTCAGTTTCGGTGGTGAAGACAAGTGCGGTGATCGTTGCGTTGGCACTGGGCGCGGGCGCTGCGAGTGCGCAGGCGCCGTCGCCGTTGCCAACGCCCGAGCAGCAGATCGCGACCGCGGTGCTCGCGCTGCCCGCGCCGATGCAGGCGGGCGCGACGGTCATGGGCTATCGCACGGCCGACAAGCTCGAGACACTGCGCGCGGGGAAGAACGGAATGATCTGCCTCGCGCAGTTCGCCGTCGAGAAGAGCTTTCACATCTCGTGCTATCAGGAAGGGATGGAACCGTTCATGGCGCGCGGGCGTGAACTGCGCGCGCAGGGCATGAAGGATCCGAAGGTCGACACGGTGCGCTACGCGGAAGTTGCGAGCGGCAAAATCAAAATG
>DASYSH010000377.1:0-3338 GCA_036003525.1 Gemmatimonadaceae bacterium
GCTCGTGCACCGTCTGCGCGCTCGAGCCGGCGGCGTTCGCGATGCCGGCAAGAGACGTCGCGCCCGCGACTCGAACCGTGTCGAACGCGAACGCGGGCAGTGAGTCGATTTTCACGCCATACCGGAGGGGCTCTTTGCCGACGAGCGCGGCCGCGATGATCTTCGGCACATAGTCGCGCGTTTCAGGCCTCAAATATTTCGTGTCGGCAAGCGAGAAGAAGCGATCTTCGCCTTCGACGCCGTCGAGCCGGTCTGCGTAGCGCAACAGGCCGCGTGAGACGCGGCCGTCGCCGCCATCGTACGCCGCCGCAGCGAGATAGAGAGATCCGAACTGCGTGCGCAGCCCCGAAAGGAGCCGGACGGCTCCCTCAGTGGAGCGAATCGGATCGCGGCGCTCGTCCATCCACCAGTCGACGCGAAGCCCGACCCCGCGCGCCGTCCCTGCCATGAATTGCCAGATCCCGACGGCGGCGGCTTTTGAGAATGCATTGGGATCGTACCAGCTCTCGATCAGCGCGAGGTAGGTCATGTCCTCGGGCAATCCGCCGTCGCGCAGCTTTTGGCGGATGAGATCGCCGTAGCGGGTCTGCCGTTGGAGACTCTTCGCGAACTCATCGCGCACCCGGCCCGAAAACAGTCCCACGAAATGCTGGACGCGCTCGTGCGTTTCGTATGAGTGGACATTGATATCCCACACGGGGCCGGCGACGCTCGAATCCGGCGGCGTGATGAGGGCCTGCGCGATAATCGCGGTGTCGGCCTGCGCGGATGCGGCCGAAAATGGCGCGGCGAGCGCGAACAGCAGCGCGACCATCGCGCCGACCGCGCACTTCCGCGTCATACTCGACACAACCTCCGCACGCCGACCGTCAGGCACCATTACCCGTCCGCCTCCGAAGTGATCTATATTCGGGAAATGCGCGTACTCCTGCCACCCCTGATCCTTCTTGCGGCCTGCGCGTTGCCTGCGCCGCAGTCGTCCCCGCGCCGCGCGGTGCCGGCGCCCCCCACACTCGATTCACTTCGCGCGCGAATAACGACCATTCTCGCGGCGCATCCGGGCGCAGAGGCCGCGATCTACTATCGCGATCTCGCCCGGCCGGACTCCGTAGTGTACAACGCGACCACTCCCTTTCATGCTGCCAGTACCATGAAAGTTCCGGTGATGATCGAATTGTTCAAGCGTGTCGATTCGCGAACACTGTCACTCGATCAGACAGTCATCGTTCAAAACAGTTTTTCTTCACTGGCTGATGGGTCGCCATACACCTTAGACCGCAATGGCGACTCAGACGTTTCCCTTTACGCGCGAATCGGCCAGCCCGCGACGCTCCGCGAACTCGACGACCTCATGATCGCGCGCTCGAGCAACTTCGCGACGAACATGCTGCTGAAGGTGATCGACCCGAAAGCGGTGACCGCGACGGCGCATCAGCTTGGCGCCCGCAACATGATGGTATTGCGCGGCGTGGAAGACGGGAAAGCGTTTGAAGCCGGGATGAACAACACGACCACGGCGCGCGATCTCGGGGTCCTGCTCGCGGGAATCGAACTGGGGACCGTCGCATCGCGGCGGAGTTGCGCCGCGATGAAGGCGATACTGCTGCGCCAGGTATTCAACACCGAAATCCCGGCGGGCCTCCCCGCGGGAGTTCAGGTGGCGCACAAAACCGGATGGATCACCGCGACGCTGCACGACGCGGCCATCGTCTATCCGAAGAACCGTCCGCCGTACGTGCTGGTGGTGCTGACGCGAAACATTCCGAAGGAAAAAGACGCGCAGGAAATGATCGCCGACATTTCCCGGCAGGTCTACGCGTTCAACGCGTCGCGATAGTCACCGACGAGGCGGTCGAACACCGCGTCCCATGTGCGCGTCGTCGCCACGGCGAACGCGGCGTCGGAGATTTTTTTTCGCAATGCGGGATCATTCACGAGGCGCTCGACGCGCTCGGCCAGCGCGGCTGCATCATGCGCGGGGAACTGCAGTGCCGTCTCCGTGGTCGCGAGTTCCGTCGTCGCGCCCCAGTCCGGCGCAACGAGTGCGAGGCGGCTCGACATCGCTTCGAGCACGACATTTCCGAATGTCTCCGTGATCGACGGAAAGACGAAAATGTCGGCCGACGCATAAAACTCGGAGAGAGATCTTCCTGTGAGGCGGCCCATGAACACGGTGCCGGGCGGCGCGGTCGCGCGGCAGCGCTCTTCGTCGGGACCGTGACCGGCGAGCGCGAACGACACCTTCTTGCCGTTCCGCTCCATCACCTGTCGCATTCCCTCGAGCGCGACGTGAATTCCCTTCTCCGGCGCGATGCGGCCCACATAGACGGCGAGCACGCCGTCCTCCGCGACACCGAGCTGTTTTCGCAGCTCGTTCGAGCGAAATCTCGGGTGGAACTGATTCGGATCGACGCCGCGTGACCACACGCGCGTATTCTCAAACGCGTTCGCCGCGAGTTCGGCGCGCACGATTTCCGACGGCGCCCACGTGATGCGGCCGGCGTTGTGGAACCAGCGCAAGTACGGCCACCCGATGGCATCCAGGACCGTGAGCTTGTAGTGTCGCAGATACGCGGTGAAATGCGTGTGGTAGCTCGTGACGAATGGCACGCGTTTCTCGCGCGCAGCGAACAGGCCGCCGAGCCCCACACCAAACTCCGTGGTGGAGTGGATGAGATTCGGCTTCCATTTTTCGATGAGATCGAGTGCTTTGTCGCGGCGCGGCGCGGCCATTTGCAGCTGCGGATACGCCCAGAACGGAATGCTGGGCCAGCGCTCCACCTGCGCGTCGGCAATCGCGTCCGGATCGCTCACCGTAACGACCTGCACGTCTCCACCGCGCGCCTCGACCGCCTTCACGAGGCGTGCGAGTGTCGGCGCGACGCCGTTGATTTGCGGCGGGTACGTGTCGGTGAAGATCGCGAGCCGCAGACCGGCGGCGCTTCCCTTCCCCTCCGTCGGGGACAGGCCTGTCAACGGACCCCGTTCGCTACCAGAGTGACCGCACTGCGACGCCCGTCGCGATGGCGATGAGCTGTCCGACGACGACGTCGCCCGGATAGTGCGCGCCGAGCCGCACGCGCGAGAGCCCGACCAGCACGGCGACCACGAGCAGCGGCCAGCCGAGCGAGTGAAATGTCGATGCGTGAATGAACGCGACACTCATGGACGCGGCGGCGTGGCCCGACGGAAACGAAAAGCGATCGGGCACGCGCACGTGCGCATTGACGCTGATGCGTTCCGTCGGCCGCGTACGCACGACGATGCGCTTGATCACCTGCACGACGAGCAGCGAAATAGAAAGCGTCCATGCGGCCTGCACCGCGGAAACTTTCAGC
>DASYSH010000378.1:0-2910 GCA_036003525.1 Gemmatimonadaceae bacterium
TAAAAGCTAGATCGATTGGGCGTTGAGCTTTCAGCTTCATGCCTGGCGGTGAGCAACAAGCGGTGAGCGATTTAGCTGTTGGCTACCATCATTTCTCATTGGCATGAAGTAGTTTTGTTTACATGAAGATCTATACCAAAACCGGCGACGACGGCCGCACCGGCCTCTTCGGCGGCGGGCGCGTCGAGAAAGATCACGTGCGCGTCGAAGCGTACGGTGATGTCGACGAACTCAATGCAGTGATCGGCGCCGCGCGCGCCGTCGACATGATGCCGCGCATCGACGAGGTGCTCGCGCCCATTCAGCGCGACTTGTTCGCAATCGGCGCGCTGCTCGCCACGCCGCACCCCGAGAAGTACAAGGAGCAGCTCGAGAAGGCGCGCCTCTCCGACAAGCGCATCGCGCAGCTCGAACAGGCGATCGACGACGGCGAAGAAGAGCTGGATCCGCTCAAGGCGTTCATCATGCCGGGCGGCACCCCCAAAGCCGCCGCGCTTCACGTCGCGCGAACCGTCTGCCGCCGCGCCGAGCGATCGGTCATCGCGCTCCAGCGCACGGACGAAGTTCCGCAGATCATCGTCGTCTATCTCAACCGTCTCTCCGATCTGCTGTTCGTCCTCGCCCGCGTCGCCAACAAGCGCGCCGGAGCGGGCGAAGTCACGTGGTAGCGGAGTGAGCGCGCTCGAACTCCACGGCGCCCGGATTTTGATCGGCGCCGGAACGCTCGACTCGTGCGGCGCCGACATCCGCGCCGCGCTCCCCGGTCGCCGTCTGGCGATCATCAGCGACGACACGGTCGCGCCCCTCTACGCCTCCCGCGTCGCCGCGGCGTGTGCGCCGACGCCCGTCCCGGTCTTTACGATCCCCGCCGGCGAAGAACACAAGACACGCGCGCACTGGGCGCGCCTTACCGACGAACTGCTCGACGCCGGCTTCGGCCGCGACTCGGCGATCCTCGCGCTCGGCGGCGGCGTCGTCGGCGATCTCGCCGGATTCGTGGCCGCGACGTACATGCGCGGCATTCCGTTCGTGCAAATCCCGACGTCGCTCCTCGCGATGATCGACGCCGCCATCGGCGGAAAAACCGGCGTCGATACGCGCGCCGGGAAAAATCTCGTCGGCGCGTTCCATCACCCGGCGCTCGTCATCGTCGACGCCCGCGCGCTCGCGACGCTTCCGCTCGACCATGTCCGCAACGGGCTCGCCGAGGCGATCAAGCACGGCGTGATCGCGAGCCGCGACGAATTCGACTGGATCACGTCGAACGTCGCGGCCTTGCTGCGGAGCGGCGGCCCGGATGCCGCGATCGCCGATCATCTCGTGCGAAAAAATATCGAGATCAAATCATCGATCGTCGCGCGCGACGAACGCGAAGGCGGCGTGCGCAAGACGCTGAACTTCGGGCACACGATCGGTCACGCGGTGGAATCGCTGAGCGGGTATTCCATCCTGCACGGCGAGTGCATCGCGATCGGGATGGTGGTCGAAGCGCGCATCGCCGCGCTCGAAAAAGTTGCGGACTCCGCGCTCGTCGCGTCGATCGAAACACTCCTGCGGGCGGCGGAACTGCCTGTCGCAATTCCCTCTGCGATGTCGGCCGGCGCGATCCTCGCGGCAACGCGCACCGACAAGAAAGCGCGCGCAGGTTCAGTCGAGTACGCGCTCCCGGCAAAGCTCGGCGCCATGGCCGGCGCGGACCGCGGATTTGCGATTCCGGTGGCAGATTCGGTCGTGGCACAGGCGATCGCGGAGAGTCGCGCAACTTTGTGATCACCCGCTGGAGCACACGCAAGCCGTTGATTTTCAACGATATCGCGTCTCCGGCCGACCCCGATGGAACATTGGCACACGTTTTGGGTGTTGACCGGCGCGTGTACCTCTGCATATCCTGCCCGTCCCTGCGACGTCTGCGGCTTGTCCGCGCACGGCACGGGTCCAGAACGCGATTTCACTTCCCAACGCCGCACCGGGGTGTGTATGCAGCATGCGACTGAATCGAGATCCAAAGGCTTCTTTCGTTCATCTCCTTCCACCGCGTTCGACCAGTATCTCCAGGACATACAGAAGCTCCCGCTGATCACGGATCCGGCCGAGGAACGACGTCTCGCCAGACTCGCGCAGAAGGGTGACGAGGCCGCGGCGGAGCGGCTGGTGACGGCGAACCTTCGATTCGTCATCTCGTATGTGAAGAAGTATCAGGGGCACGGGCTCGATCTTTCCGAGCTCGTCGCGATCGGCAACGAAGGTCTCCTCAAAGCCGTTCGAAAATTCGATCCCGATCAGGGCGTAAAGTTCATCTCGTACGCCGTGTGGTGGGTTCGCCAGGCGGTCCTCAAGGCGCTCGCCGAGCAGACGCGTTCAGTGCGAATCCCGCTCAATCAGAACTCGCAGCTCATCCGCCTTTCGCGCGCGGAAACGGTCCTCGCCCAGGTACTTAAGCGAGACCCGACAGATCATGAAATCGGCCGCCTCCTCGAAGAGACGCCGGAACAGGTTCGCTCCTCGAAGCAGATGTCGGCCACCGAGCTCTCGCTCGACGCGCCAATCGATCGCAGCGACCGCGAGGCGTGCACGCTGGGTGAACGTTTCGCCGGCGGCGACGGCGCGGAGATCGAAGAGACCACCGATTTCAAACTCATGCGCGAGTGCATCGATCGCGTGTTCAAGGATTACCTCACGCCGCGCGAACGGAAAATCCTCCACCTGTACTACGGGCTGGATGAAGGCGCGGAAGCGATGACGCTCGAAAAGATCGGCGCGCTGATGGGCGTGACCCGGGAGCGCATCCGGCAGATTCGCGAGCGCGCGTTCGAGAAGCTTCGCGAGTCGCCGGAAGGCCGCTCGCTGAACGGCTTCTGGGCGGTGACATAAGCATTCCCCACCCGCCGGCCGCCCGCGTACGGCCGGCGT
>DASYSH010000379.1:0-3559 GCA_036003525.1 Gemmatimonadaceae bacterium
TCGAGCTCGAGGATCCACTTCGCGACGTTGTCGAGGAAGTAGCGATCGTGCGTGATCGCGACGACGGTCCCCGGAAAATCCGCGAGGAAGCGCTCGAGCCACGCGACGCTTTCCGCGTCGAGGTGGTTCGTCGGTTCGTCGAGCAGAAGCATGTCCGGCTCTTCGAGCAAAACTTTGCAGAGTGCGACGCGGCGTTTTTCGCCGCCCGAAAGTTTCGTGACATCGCCGTCGCCCGGCGGCAGCCGCAGAGCATCCATCGCGATTTCAACCTTGCGGTCGAGTTCCCACAAGTTGTGCGCGTCGATGTACTCCTGAAGCTTTCCCTGCTCTTCGAGGAGCTTGTTCATCTCGTCGTCGCTCATCGGATCCGCAAACTTCATCGACACTTCGTTGAAGCGATCGAGCTTGGCGCGCTGCTCTTTCACCGCTTCGTCGACATTCCCCTTCACATCCTTCTTGGGATCGAGAACCGGCTCCTGCGGGAGAAAACCGATGCGCGTGCCTTTGTGCGCCCACGCTTCGCCCTGAAATTCCGTGTCGACGCCCGCCATGATGCGCAGCAGCGATGATTTGCCTGCGCCGTTGGGGCCGAGCACGCCGATTTTTGCGCCGGGGTAGAACGACAGCCAGATATCGTCGAGAATGATGCGCGAAGGCGGAATCACCTTGCGCAGCGCTTTCATTACGTAAATGAATTGTGGTGCCACGATTCGTTGCCTGATGGAGTGTGCTTTCGGATTTTCCGAACGCGAAAGCTAACATCCGGCGCCAGCCATTCCGCCTACCAGGGACGGAACGTCCACGCGCTCACCACCTCGTCGTCCACCCTCCCTAGATAGACCTCGCCCACGCCGATCGCATCTCTGCTGAACCACGTGCGAAGCATGTCCAGCCGATCTTCAGGCGAGAAGTAGCGGAGCCGGGTCATGCTGCCCGCACCGATCTGCACCGACACACGCAGGTGCCGCCGCCACAGTGACGGCATCCAAGGCGTGCCCAGGCCGACGACCACGACGCCATCGCTGTGCGGGTCGCGTGCCATCGCACTGCCGAGCGTGCCGTTCAGGCGGTCGAGGTCCGCCTTGTTGAGTGCCGCCCTCACCACCGTAGGCGCGAGGTACGCTGCGATCGCGAGCGCCGCGGCCATCGTCGCGACGCGCGCGCTCCATGCGAACGCAGCGCCGGCGTGTTCCGGGTGAGAGGGCGGCCACACTCCCGTGAGCATTAGGATTGCGGCCGGAGCGAGCAAGCGGTCTTCCGCATGCACGAGTGCGAACACGACCGCCGCTGCAATTCCGACGGCAAGCACCGGCTGGCCGATCATATATGCCGCCCATCTTGCCGGCGGGCCGACCGCGCCGCCCAGCACGAGACCGGTCACCAATGCCACAATCATCGGGACAACTGTGAAGAGCAGCGTGTGTCCGTTCTCCTTCCAACTCTGCGTGGCCTGCGTGAAACTGAACGGCGCCCGCGCGTCGACCGGAACGCCCCGCGCCCATCGTTCAGGATCGGACCACGGCATATAGGTGCGCGATTCCGCGCGAAGATCGATGAACGCGAGCGGCTCGCCGCCGGAGAGTTGCACATCCTTCTTCAGCGCGTGGGGTCCACGGTCGCCATCGGGTAACCTGCGGGCCACGTCGCCGAGGTACCATCGCGCATTGAGCGGGCCCACGCTTCCGAGTGTGGGATGCCCTGCCCGGATGTTGAGCGTGATCACGTACGGTGACGCGATCAGCGCGGCAACGGCGAGGCATACCGAGGGAAACGTCCTGCGCCGAATCGTTTGCAGCGCTACGATCGCCAATGCGACGGCGAGCCATGGCCAGATACTCGTCTTTATCAGAAATCCGGCGCCCAGGACGCAGCCGAGGAAAGCTTGCTCGTTCACCGTGCGGGCGGGGATCCGCGCCAGGAACAGAAGCACGAGCGTGGTCAGGAGCAGGTCCGGCGTGAGCAGCTGCTGGGTGAGCCACACCAGAAGCACCCAAGCGCATCCCCAGAAGACGGCGCGTCTCGCCTGCGGCGGCACCCTTTTCCGCGCGACGACGACCGCGAGCCAGAGCGCGACGACGCAAAGAAGCGCCTGTGCAACGTGAGCGAGCGTGAGAAACAGATCACGGTTGTCACCGGCGATCCACGCGACGGGAACCAACATCAGCGAATAGCCGGGCGACCAGTATCCCTGGACCGCTTCCGCGATGCGGCCACGCGCGAAGAGCTCCGCGTTCTCGAAATACGCGACGCCGTCGGGCGTGAGCGCCGTGCGCGAGAAATACGCGATCACGCAGAGCAGCAGCGTCGCCACGGCGAAATCGATCGCCAGGCGCGGTTCATCCGTTTGCGATGTCGTTTGACTCTCGGCCATGTGACAATGATTCTACTGCACACATGCCGAAGACTCGACTCCAGAAAGCGATCGCGACGCTCGCGAAACGGTACGGGAAGCCAAAGCCGCCTGCGGCCGGCCGCGATCCGCTCGCGCTGATCTCGTGGGAGATGGTCGCATATCTCGCCGACGACGAGACGCGTGACGCGGCGTTCAAGGCGCTGAAGACGCGGATCGGGCTGACGCCGTCAGCGCTGCTGGATGTTCCCCTCCCGGTACTCACCGAGGTGTGCCGCCTCGGCGGCCCTGTGCATCCGCTCGAGCGCGCGAAGCGCATCAAGATCGGCGCCGCGATCGCGATGGATGAGTTCGGCGGAAACTTGTCGCAGGTGCTCGACTGGGATTATCGCAAAGCGACGAAGGCGCTCCGCCGCTTTCCATCGGTTGGAGAGCCCGGCGCCGACCGGATCCTGATGCTCTGTGGTTCACATGCGGTGCTCGGTTTGGATTCGAACGCGCTGCGCGTGCTGCTCAGACTCGGGTACGGCGAGGAATCGGCGAATTACACCAAGGCATACCGCTCGGCACGCGATGCGGCCATGGCCGAGCTCCCGAAGAATGCGGCGACGCTCGCCGACGCATCGCGACTGCTGCGGGAACACGGAAAAGAGACGTGCAAGACCTCTGCGCCCAAGTGCGAAGAATGTCCGGCAGCGGCCACATGCGCGTGGTACCGCGCCCACGCTCGTCAGCGCTAGCGCCAGCTTATTATTGGGTCTGTGGATTTCACCCATCTCGCCGACCGATTCTCGGGAAGCCCCGTGACCGCGCTGCCGCTGTTGTTCATCGCGGGTGTGCTGACGAGTTTCACGCCGTGCATTTATCCGATGATTCCGATCACGGCGGCGATCGTCGGCGGCGGGTCCATGGGTTCAGCTCCGGCACGAGGGCGCGCGCTCGCGCTGACCCTGACGTATGTGCTCGGACTGGCGCTCGTCTATTCGACGCTCGGTCTCGTTGCGGGATTGAGCGGAACGATCTTCGGCACCGTCAGCAGCAACCCGTGGCTGTACTTCGCGATGGCGAATCTGCTGATCGTCGCGGCGCTCGGAATGCTCGACGTGATTCCGGTGGAACTGCCTTCGTCGATTTTGCAGCGCGCCGCAACGGCGGGAACGGGCGGCCGTTTTGCCGGTGTGTTCATCATGGGCGCGATGAGCGGGCTCG
>DASYSH010000380.1:0-12915 GCA_036003525.1 Gemmatimonadaceae bacterium
CCTGATCACCGCGCAGGAAGCGTATTTCTCGGACAACAACAGCACGTACGCGCAGAGCACGACGAACCTCGGCACGAACTACAAGGCGTCGAGCGGCATCACGGTGACGCTGAGCAACGTGACGAACACGGGCTGGCAGGCGTCGGCGACCAGCGTGTCGACGAACAAGACGTGCCAGATCACGCTTGGCGGCGGTTCGACGGACGAAGGCGATCCGATCTGCCAGTAGTCTTCGGCAGCGAAGTCTGATGTTACGCGGGCCGGGCGATTTCGCCCGGCCCGCAGTCTTTGCCCCCGCGTCTGAGCAAATGCCATGAGTGCAGACGGCGACATCCAACATCCTACGATTGCGCGGCTCGCGAGCGCCGGGCGCGTCGCGGCGGGACTCGCGCACGAACTCGGCAACCCGCTCTGCGCGATCACCAACTATGCGCACTCGCTCGGGGAGAAAGTCGCGCCGGAACTGCGCCCCACGGTGCAGGCGATGCAGCGAGAAGTCGCGCGCATCCAGCGCATGATGGATGGCATCATCGACTACACGCGGCCGCGTGACCCGGGGACGCTCGGCGCGGATGTGAACGCCGCACTGCGCGATACGCTGGGATTTCTCACCGACCAGGGAATTTTCCGCCGCATCATTGTCGACGCGCAACTCGATCCCGCCGCGCTTCCGGCGAAAGCGACCGCGCTTGAACTCGAGCAGGCATTCGCGAATCTCCTGCTGAACGCGGCGGACGCGATGCCGGGGGGCGGACGGCTCGCGCTTTCGACTCGCCGCGATGTTCAGGCGAACCTCATCGAGATCATCATTGCCGACAGCGGGCCCGGCGTCGAGCGCGGACACGAGGAGCGCATTTTTGAGCCGTTCGTCACCACGAAGACGCCGGAACACGGCACCGGTCTCGGTCTCTCGATCGTGCGCGGAATCGTGAATGCCATGGACGGCCGCGTGTGGGTTGAACGCTCCCGCGAAGGCGGCGCCGCGTTTCACATCGTCGTGCCGCTGTACGCGACGGCGAACCCGGTGACGAACGGCGTGGAAAAACCGGCGGCGAACGCGACGCACTGATTCGCGCCGCCGCGCAGTGCGGCGGTGACACTTTGAAACGCGGATGCTGACAAGTTGTGCGGCATGAATCGCCGCGCGTTCACCCTTGTCGAAGTTCTCGTCGCCCTCATGATGCTCGCCGTCGCCGTTGCCGGCCTCGTCAGCGCGCTCACGGGAGACCGCCGGCTCCGCGATATGGCCGCCGCGCACAGCTTTGCCGCGGATCGCGCGCGCGAGCGAATCGAGTTGCTCGCCGTTCTCGCATGCACGGCGGATACGTCCGGCACGGCCGCGTCGGCTTCTGGAACGGAGCACTGGCGTGCTTCTCCGTCGCAATCGGAATGGTCGCTCACGGATTCCGTGGTGTTCGCGACGACGGCGCCGCCGGTTGTGATCCGTGCGAGCGTCGCGTGTCCGGAATGAAGCCGAGACGGGGCGCCGGTCTCGCGGAGCTGATCGTCGCGCTCACGCTCGCTTCTGTCGTTTCGGCGGCGGGCGTCGTCGCGCTCAACGGCACTGAGCGATATATGCGGCGCTCGCGCGTGAAATCCGACGCGCGGCGCGCGCTGCGCGAGGCGGAATCCGTGCTCGCCACGGATTTGCGTTCGGCGCTGTCCGATTCCATTCGCGTGCGCGGCGACACCGCCGTCGATTTCTACGGCGAGATCGGCATGTCGGCCGTGTGCGTCGTGTCCGGCACGGTCTTGATGCTTCCGCCGGATGTGACGTCGGCCGGCGTGGCGTATTCCTCGTGGCGAGCCCAGCCCGAAGCAGGTGATTTGCTCTCCGTGTTCGATACGACGGCCGGGGGTCTTTGGCGCGCCGCGGTTGTGGATTCGGCGTCGACACCGGTGAACGGCGGCGGATGCAAACCGTCGAGCGGATTGCTGTCGGCCGCCGACAGCATCGCGCGTCGCCCGTTCACACGCGTCGTCCTGCATTCAGCGGTCAGTCCGCCGCCGCTCGTCGGCGCGCCCGTCCGCGTGGCTCGGCCGGGTCGTTATGCGCTGACGCGAGCGGCCGACGGCAGCTGGTCGCTCTCATATAGACGCTGCACCGGATCGTGCGCCGTAGCACAGCCCGTCGCCGGACCGTTCGCGGCGCCGGCCGACTCGGGGCTGGTATTCAGCGCGGATGTCGCGGCGCGGCGGATCGCCGTCTTCCTGCGCACACCGGCGCCCCAGGTTGCCGTCGCCGGTGAATCGTTGCTGTTGCGCGTCGCGGTGAGGAACCGTGCGACCGGCGTTCCATAGAAGGCGCGCGGGGTTCGTCCTGCCGCTCGCGCTGTTCGTGCTCGCGCTCGGCGCGATGCTCGCCGCGTTGCTGCTCGAAGGTGCCGTGCAGGAACTGCGGATGGCTCGCGGAGACGTCGCCGTCGCGCGCGCGCAGGCGGGCGCGGGCACCGCGCTCGCAGCATTTCTCGCGTCTGCCGCCGATAGCGCGACCCTCGCGCGGCCCCGCGGCACCATCGTAGCCTCAGTTGCCGGCGCCGGCGCCGAAACGACCACGGTCACCGTCCAATCGCTCGGAAACGGGGTGCTCAGGGTGATCGCCGGAACCCGTGTCTGGTCCGGAATGCAGCGCGGCGACGCGGCGAATGTCGGATTCGTGCGGATCACCCGCGATTCGGCCGGCGCGCCGGGAAGCCTTCATTATGTGCGCCTCCCCGGCTGGTGGTGGGCCCAAGTTCCCTAGGTCCGCACCGCTCCAACTGTTACCTCTCTAGCCCGCCGTTCGTGTCATGGTGACAGCCCTTCCGTCCGCGCCCTCGTAGGCCCGGGCGGGTGGTAGGCGTTGCAAGTCAACATTAGTCCCAGGACCGGCGACAGCTCATGGCACTTTTTGGCCGCAATAAGACCACGGTGGGTCTCGATATCGGCAGCGGCCTCATTAAAGTGGCCGTGATCGATCATTCGAAGGCCGAGCCCGAGCTCATCAAAGTCGCCATCACCCCGCTGCTCGCCGACGCGATCGTCGAGGGCGAAATCATGGATCCGGGCATCGTCTCGGAGGCCATCACCGGTTGCCTCGCCGCGGCGGGCGTGACCACCCGCGATGTCGTCACCGCCGTCGGCGGTCGCGATGTGATCATCAAGAAAATCCAAATCGAGCGCGTCAAGGAACAGCAGGCGCGCGAGCTCATGCGGTGGGAAGCGGAGCAGCACGTGCCGTTCGATATGGAATCGGTGGAACTGGATTTCCAGATTCTCGATCCCGACGGCGAGGGCATGGAGATGAACGTCCTGCTCGTGGCGGCGAAGCGCGAGTTGGTGGAAGCCAAACTCCGCGTGCTGTCCGAAGCCGGGCTGACTCCTGCCGTCGTCGACGTCGACGCGTTCGCGCTCCACAACGCGTTCGAGGTCAACTATCCCGACGCGATGACCGGTGTCGTCGCGCTCGTGAACATCGGACACGAAGTCACCAACATCAATATTCTCGATGAAGGCGTCCCGATCCTGACGCGCGACATCACTGTCGGAACGCGCCGGTTCCGCGAAGACCTGCAGCGCGAGCGCGGGCTCAGCGCGGACGATGCGGCTGCGCTCATCCAGGGCTACGACCGCTCGCCGCATCTCGACGCGGTGATCGAGGGACGCGGCGAAGAAATCGCGGTCGGCATCGAGCGCGCGGCGGCGTTCCTTGCATCGTCGTCGCGCTCGGCCGGCGCGCTCCGCGCCGTCTATCTCTGCGGCGGCGGATCCAGAATTCCGGGGCTCGCGGATGCACTCGGCACGCGCCTGCGTTTGCAGGTCGAGCCGGCCAATCCGCTCACCAATCTTCGGGTGCGTGACGGTGCTCTCGAGTCGCTCGTCACTGACGAAGTGGCTCCCCTCCTGATGCTGCCAATCGGACTGGCCCTGCGCCAGCCCAACTGACCGTGCATTCCACGCCAACGACGGTCACTCGCGAACAATGATTGAAATCAACCTCCTGCCCGGCGCGCGAAAGCAGAAGCGGAGCCGTTCGGCCGCTTTCGATTTCGGCGCGTTCTTCGGGAATGTCGCCGCGCGCATCAGGGATCCGTTCCTGATCGCCGCAGTCGTGAGCATGGTGCTCGCGCTGCTCGCCGTGGCCGGGATGTACTTGTATCAGAGCCGCAAAGAGACGACGCTCACCGAGCATCAGACCAAGTCGACGCAGGATTCGACGCGCTACGCGGCCGTGATCGGTCAGCGTCGCGCGGCCGAAGAACAGCGCGACTCCGTCGTGCGCCAGCTCAACGTGATTCGCGCGATCGACGGCACACGCTATGTGTGGCCGCATATTCTCGACGAAGTGGGCCGCGCGCTCACTCCGCTGACGTGGCTCAAATCGCTCGTTCAGACGAGCGCCGTGTCGAACATCTCGCCCGAAGTCGAGGCGGGATTGGGGGCGGCCGACAAGAGCAAAACGAAACTCGAGGCGAAGGCTGATTCAGACGCCGTCGCCGCGAACCAGCTCACATTCCGGATCATCGGCCAGACGATCGACATTCAGGCGCTCACCCGCTTCATCACGCAGCTGGAAGCGTCGCCCTGGATCGAGAACGTCGTGCTCGTAAAATCGGACAACGTCATCGTGCAGCCGGGCAGCAAGGAAGCCATCGAGTTCACACTCGACATGAGACTGCAGAAGCCCGACTCATCCGCGATCCGCAAGGTTCCGCTCACTGTGTCGGTGAGATAAGCCATGGCACTTCTCCCCACCAAGCAGCGTGACCAGGTGATGGTCCTCGTGACGATCCTCGCGGTCGCCATCGTCGGACTGTTCTGGTATTTCGTCTACGATCCGAAAAGCACCGATCTCGACAAACTCGCCGCGCATGTCGACACGCTCGACGACATGAACCAGAAGGCGAAAGCCGAGATGGCGAAGGGAACGGTCGAACAGATTCGCGAGCAGGCGCGCGAATCGCGTGAGAATCTCGATCTCATGCGCACGCTCGTGCCCGCCGCGAACGAAGTCTCCAGCCTCATCGATCAGGTCTCCACGGCGGCGCGCCGCGCCAAGCTCGACATCGGGTCGCTCGAGCCGGAGCCGCTGATCGAAGGCGAGTTGTTCGACACATACCGCTATCGCCTCAAGATGTGCGGTGCGTACAACGACATCGGCCATATGCTCACGAACATCGGTTCGCTGAATCGCATCGTCACCGCGATCAATCTTCAGCTGACCCCGCCGGTGGCCTGTCCTGCGTCGCCGCCCGGAAAACAAATGGTGACCGCGTCGTTTGTAATTCAGACGTACGTCGTTCGCACGGCGCCGAAAAAACGGCCGGCAAAAAAGCCGGCTGACGCCGCTCCGGGCGCGCCGGCTGGCGCAACGCCTCCGCCCGCACCCGCCGGAGCTCCTCCCGCCAAGAAGCCGGGAGGCGAAGCGTGATGCGCCGCACGATGTACGCCATCGCGCTGCTCGCGGCCGCCGCAGTTCCTGCGTCGGCGCAGATGCCGCCGTCGATCAAAGGTCCGATCGACGCCGCAAAACGTCAGGCCAACAAGACGAGCGCGCAGATCAACGAAGAGCAGAAAGTCGGCAATGATCCGGGCAGAGCCGCACAGATGCCGGCAGCAGCCGCTCAGTCCGCAACGCAGGGCGCGGCGCAGAAAGGCGCACCGTCAAAGCAGGCTGCTCCCGCGCCGAAAGCCGCGGCACGGATCGACACGTCCGAAAAGCGCGGCACCGTCACGCAAAGCGGATCGAAAGGAACCGTGACGTTCTACAGGGAAACGTTCTCGTATCCGACCGAAGGACGGCGCGATCCATTCCTGTCGCTTATGGCGACCGGTGAACTGCGCCCGATGATCTCCGACCTCACGCTGGTCGGCGTCATCTACGACCCGACGGGACGGAACTCGGTGGCGATTCTGGTCGACGCGTCAGCGGCCGGTCAGACCTATCGAAAAAAACTTGGCGACACGCTCGGCCGCATGAAGGTCACGAAAATTTCTGAAAACAGCATCACCTTGAGCGTCGACGACTTCGGATTCGCTCGTCAGGAGACCCTCCCGATCGACCGAAATCCGCGTACAGGGGCAAGGAGACCGTAATGGAGCGACTCTTGAGATCGGCCGCACTCGCGGCAGGGGTTTTTCTTTCGGTGCCTTCTGCGGGCGGGATTGCGTACGCCGCTGCGGATGGTCGCGAACTTCCGCCCGCCGGTGCGGTCACAGCGCTCAGCGTCGTGCCCGGATCCGGTCACGCGGACGTCGTCATCGCAGTTGAAGGCCCGTCGATCGAGATCATCGATTTCGTGCTCGAGAATCCGCATCGAGTCGTCGTCGACCTGAAGGGCGCGACCTTGAGCATGCCGGCGCGCCTCTACGACAAAATCAGCCGCGGCGGCATCACGAACATTCGCATGGCGCAGTGGAAGCCGGAGATCGTGCGCGTCGTGCTCGATCTCGACGGCGCCCGCGAGTACACGGTCGTGCGCGAAGATCACGATGTGCGCGTCTCGGTGACGGGACCCGTCGATTTCGCCGCATGGCGTATCGGCGGTTCGCGCGCCGCGGTGGTTTCGGATGTCTCCGTCACGGCACCGGGTGCAGCGGCCGCCGCTGCGCCGGCCGCGCCGCCGGTCCCGGTGGATCCGCCTGCAAAGATGGAGACGCCGAGGAACGAGCCCGCGCCGAAGTCTGCGCCGGTCAAGGCGGAGCCGCAGCAATCGCAGGAGCCGCGCATCAGCGTGGACTTCCAGGACACCGACATTCGCGACGTGATCACGTCGTTCGCCGTGTTCAGCGGCCGCACGATCGTCGTCGGCAAAGGTGTCACCGGTGCTGTCACCGCGAGCATCAAGGATCAGCCCTGGGATGTCGCGATGCGTTCGATCCTGCAGTCGCAGGGACTCAGCGCCGTTGAAGACGCGACCGGCATCATCACGGTCGACAGTTATGTGAATATTTCCGATCGCGCGAAAGTCGAGCCGCTGTATACGAAGGTCATCCCGGTGAATTATGCGAAGGCCGAGGTGATGGCCACGACCGTGAAGTCGCTTCTCGGTGCGGGCTGCGGTGGCGGCGCTTCGGGCGGCGGCGGTGGCGGTGGTGGCGGTGGTGGTGCCGCTGCGGCGGCTGCGGCGCCGGGCGCGACCACGTGCAGTGCGCGCGGCTCGGCGAGCTTCGACGAAAAAACGAATACGGTCATCGTCACCGAAACGCCGTCGCGTCTCGCGGACATCGAGAGCTATATCCACGATCTCGACATCCGCACGCCACAGGTTTCGATCAAAACGAAAATCATTTCAGTGGACCGCACGTCCACCGAGCAGCTCGGCCTCAGCTACGACCTCGGCAGCGCGAACACGTTCTCCAACCAGCTCGTGACGCGCTTCGTGGACGCGGCCGGAACGCAGGCCGTGCCGGGCAGCTATCGCGTGAACCTCTCCGGCGACGGACTCGCCGGCGTGGCGAATGCGACGCGCCAGTATCAATCGACGTCAGCGCTCTCGCTGATCTACAACATGACGCTGGGCGGCTTCAATCTCACATCGTTCCTCGATGCCATGAGTCAGCAGCAGCTGACGGATGTGCAGGCGGAGCCGAGCGTGACGACGGTCGACAATAAAGAAGCGACGCTCTTCGCCGGACAGAACATCAAGTTCCTGCTCACGCCGCCGATCGTGCCCGGGCAGATCCAGGCGACGGCGCCGCAGATTCAGACGCAGGACATCGGCATCACGCTCAAGGTGACGCCGCACGTGACGGCAAACCGTCAGGTGCTGATGGATGTGTACACGGAAGAGACCGTGCTGCAGACGGTCACCGTCGCCGGACCGAACGTTGCCAAGCGCAACAGCACGAACCAGGTGCTCGTCGGCGACGGCGAGACCGCCGTAATCAGCGGCCTTACGCAGACGCAGATCGTCAAGAACCGCACGGGCATTCCGTTCCTCATGAATCTCCCGGGCATCGGCAAGCTGTTCTCGCAGAGCGACAACCAGGAGCGCAAACAGGATCTCCTGATTCTCGTGACACCGCATATCGTCGATGAAGGCGAAGTCATCGGTGGCGGCCCGAGAAAGCCGTGATCGAGTTCGCCTGATTAAGTTGAACGGGCCCGGCGCGTTGCCGGGCCCGTGTTTTTTGGACGGCAGCCGGCGGACGGCAGTTCACGAATTAGTTCACCTTGGTTAACCGATTAACAGAGAACAGTTAACGCCCGTGCCCATTCGCTTCACGACAGCTGGAGAATCACACGGAAAGGCCCTCATCTCACTGCTCGAGGGCTGCCCCGCCGGCTTGCCGCTGCTCGCAAAAGACATCGACGAACAGCTCGTTCGCCGCCAGCAGGGCTATGGCCGCGGCCGTCGCATGCAAATCGAGCAGGACCACATCGAGTTTCTCTCCGGCGTCCGCGCCGGCGAAACAGTCGGCTCTCCGATCGCGATGCTCATCCCCAATCGCGACTGGAAGAACTGGCAGGAAATCATGGATGCCGCGCCGCGGCCGGAAGATTCCGCCGAGGGGCGCAAGCGCCACGTGAGCCGCGTCCGTCCGGGCCATGCGGATCTCACCGGCATTCTCAAGTACGATCGCGACGACGCGCGCGATATTCTCGAGCGCGCGAGCGCGCGCGAAACCACGGCACGCGTTGCCGCAGGCGCGATCGCGCGGACGCTGCTCGCGCAATTCGGCGTCACGATCGGCTCGCATCTCGTTCATCTCGGCGGCATCGATGCGGAGCGCCCCGCGAATTTTCCGTCCGATATCAACGCGGCGGCCGATGAATCGCCGTTGCGCACGCTCGATAAGAACGCCGAAGCGAAAATGATCGGGCGCATCGACGCCGCGAAATCCGACGGCAACACGCTCGGTGGAATTTGCGAAGTCGTCGTCGACGGTCTTCCCGTCGGGCTGGGCAGCCACGTCAGCTGGGATCGCAAGCTCGACGGCCAGCTCGCGGGCGCGATGCTCTCGATTCCGGCGGTGAAGGGCGCGGAAATCGGCATCGGCTTCGAAGCCGCGCGCCGGATGGGCTCCGAAGTGCACGATGAGATTGAAATGGCGCCCGATCGGATCCGCACGGGAAATGTTCGTCGCAAGACGAACCGCGCGGGCGGACTCGAAGGCGGCATGACCACGGGCGAGCCGCTCGTCGTGCGCGTCGCGATGAAGCCGATCAGCACGCTCATGAAACCGCTCGGCACGATCGACACCAAGACTGCAGCGCCGGCGGCGGCGACCGCGGAGCGCAGCGATGTCACCGCCGTTCCCGCGATGGGAGTAATCGCGGAGGCGATGGCAGCGCTGGTGCTCGCCAACGCATTCGTCGAAAAGTTCGGCGGAGATTCTCTCGCTGAAATGCGGAGGAACTACGATGCCTACCTTTCGCACATCGCAACCCGTATCACGGGTTGACTCCTCACCCCTCACCGATGCCCCCCATCTGATTCTGGTGGGACTGCCGGGGTCGGGAAAAACGACCGTCGCGCGCGCTGTTGGCGAAAAACTCTCGCGGCAAGTGCTGGATTTTGACGCCGAGATCTCGCGCCGCGAGCACGTCCCGGTCGCCGAGATATTCGGTTCGCACGGCGAGGCGTATTTCCGCAAACTCGAGCGCGCTCTCACCGAGGAACTGCGCGAAACCGGTGGAATGATCCTTTCGCCCGGGGCCGGCTGGATCGCCAATGAGGGGTGTCTGGCGCTCCTCCGGCCGCCCGCGAAGCTCATATATCTCAAGGTCCGGCCCGATATAGCCCTGCTGAGGATGGGCCCTGCGGCGGCGGAAAGGCCGCTTCTGCGGCGCCCAGATCCGGCCGGCGAGCTGAAACGCCTGCTCGAGGCCAGAGAAAGTCTCTATCTGCAATCAGATCATACGGTTAGCACTGATAAGATGACACTTCAGCAGGTCGTCGATGATATAGTTGCGCTTGCGAGGGCTTGACGAGGGGACTAGGATAGGCGTCAGGTGATTGTTCTACAACTATAGAGTGAACGACCGGTGTACTTATACGGGCCGGGGTCGCCGTAAGGGCGGTTCCCGGCCTATCGCATCCAGGTCCGGGATTAGCCGGACTTCTCAAAGACAATGGCAACCAAGAAAAAAGCAGCACCCAAGGCAAAGAAGCCATCCGCGGCCGCGCCCAAAGCCGTGAAGAAGGCAGCGGCAAAGAAGCCCGCCGCCGCTAAAGCGCGTGCCAAAGCGCCGAAAGCCGCGCCCGTTCTCGAAGACGAATCACACGATTCAGACAACGGCGCGCCGAGTCTCAACGGCAAGGCGCTCGTCATCGTCGAGTCGCCGGCAAAGGCGAAGACCATCGGCAAATACCTGGGATCCGGTTACAGCGTGAAGGCGACCGTCGGACACATCCGCGATCTGCCTACGAAAACGCTCGGCATCGATCTCGAAGATCATTTCGAACCCGAGTACGTCACGATTCCGGGAAAGGAAAAAACCGTCGCGGATTTGAAGGCTGCGGCGAAAGGCGCGCGCGCCGTATTCATCGCGACCGACCCTGACCGCGAGGGTGAAGCGATCGCGTGGCACGTGCAGAGCCAGATCAAGGGAAAGGCCGCGCCACCGATTCGTCGCGTGCTGTTCCATGAAATCACGAAAGACGCCGTCACCAAGGCGATCAGCAACGCGGGACAGATCGATCAGAAAAAAGTCGACGCGCAGCAGGCGCGCCGCGTGCTCGATCGTCTCGTCGGCTACAAGGCGAGTCCGGTGCTCTGGAAGACGGTGAAGAAAGGCTTGTCGGCGGGCCGCGTGCAGACAGTTGCGCTGCGCTTGCTCGTGGAACGCGAGCGCGAGATCCGCGCGTTCACCGCCACGGAGTACTGGACGATCGCCGCGGCGCTCGAGCACGAAACGCAGGCGTTCACGGCCAAGCTCCATCACATGGACGGCAACAAGCCGGTCATTCCGAACGAGGCGAGCGCGTCTGCGATCGTGAACGACGTATCGGGGCGGAAAACGTTCGATGTCACGGATATCAAACGTCGCGAACGCCGCAAGAATCCCGCGGAGCCGTTTAAGACGAGCACGCTCCAGCAGGAGGCGGCGAAGAAACTCGGCTTCGGGTCCAAGCGCACAATGCGCCTCGCGCAGAATTTGTACGAAGGCATCGAGCTCGGAAAAGTCGAAGGCTCGGTCGGTCTCATCACGTACATGCGCACCGACTCGACGCGAATCGCCGAGAGTGCGGTGACGACGGCGCGTGATTTTCTGCGGTCGCAATACTCCGAGGAATTCCTCGCGAAAACGCCGATGTTCTACGGCGCGGCAGGCGACACCAACGCGCAGGATGCGCACGAAGGCATCCGTCCGACCGATCCGACGCGCACGCCCGATTCAGTGCAGAAATATCTGTCGCCGGAACAGTTCAAGCTGTACCAGCTGATCTGGCAGCGCTTCATGGCGAGTCAGATGGCGCCGGCCGTGTTCGATACGACGACCGTCGACTTCAACATCCAGACGGCGAAGCACCAATATCTTTTCCGGGCGACGGGATCGGTCATCAAGTTCAAAGGCTTCCTCTCGCTCTACAAGGAGACACGCGAGGAAGGCGACAGCAAGGCGCTCGAAGACGAGCAGGCGCTTCCCGCGATCGAGCCCGGCGAGAAGGTGCCGGTGCGCGAGATCAAACCCACACAGCATTTCACCGAGCCGCCGCCGCGTTTTTCGGAAGCGAGCCTCGTGAAGGAGCTCGAGCGCCTCGGCATCGGGCGCCCGTCCACGTATGCCTCCATTATTTCCACCTTAACAGAACGGCATTACGCCGAACTCGAGCAGCGGCGCTTCTTCCCCACGACGCTCGGCGAGAGCGTGGAGAAGGTGATGGTGAAGCAGTTCCCCAACGAGTTCAACGTCGGTTTCACGTCGACGATGGAACGCGAACTCGATAAAGTCGAGGAAGGCGGGCTGCCGTGGCAGAAAGTCCTCAAGACCTTCTACGGTCCGTTCGAGAAGGCGCTAGGCGCCGTCGACTATGAGGCGCTCATTCACGAGGCGCACGACCTCACCGCGCTCGAAAATGAGAAGTGTCCGCTCTGCGGAGGGAAACTCGTGGCGAAGGGCGGATTCTTCGGCCCGTTCATCGCGTGCGAGAATCATCCCAAGACGTGCAAGTACACACGGCCGCTCAAGGGCGAGCGCGTGCCGCCGGTGCTCACGGAATTCCCGTGCCCAGTGTGCGGCAAGATGATGGTTGTGCGGCGCGGCCGTTCGGGCGAATTCCTCGGCTGCAGCGCTTTTCCGAAGTGCCGCGGCACTCGCTCGATGCCGACCGGTGTGAAGTGTCCGAAGGACGGCGGTGATATTGCCGCGCGCCGCTCGAAGAAGCGCGGCAAGGCGTTCTACGGATGCGAGAACTATCCGAAGTGCGATTTCGTGTGCTGGGACAAGCCGGTGGCGGAAGTTTGTCCGGAGTGCGGGAACGTCGGCGCGGAGGCGAAGTCGTCCAAGACGCGCGGGTCGTACCGGAAATGCTTGAAGTGCGCGAATGAATGGAGTGTTGCGGAGCCGGTTGAGGCTGAGGCGGAGGCTGTGCCGGCGTAACCTCACCAAGAACCATTTAACAACAAACCAAAAACTATTAATGGTTTTTCGTTTGTTGTTGAATGGTGCGTGGTTATCCGAGCCCCAGCTTCGCCGCCAATCCAATCCGCTGAAGCTTTCCCGTCGCTCCCACCGGAATTTCCTTCACGATCACGATCTTCTTCGGCACCTTGAAGTCCGCGAGCTTCACCGCCGCAAACGCCCGCAGCTCTTTCTCGTCCGCGATGTGCCCCTCGCGCAGCACAATCGCCGCGCCCACTTCCTCGCCCAGCATGTCGTGCGGCACCGCGAACGTCACGCACTGATGCACCGCGGGGTGCTCCATGATGATCTCATCGACTTCGCGCGGTGAGATTTTTTCGCCGCCGCGATTGATGATCTCCTTG
>DASYSH010000381.1:0-6245 GCA_036003525.1 Gemmatimonadaceae bacterium
TCGACGGCTCCGCGTCGCCCCAGCTCTCGAGCGAATGATGATCGGGCAGCACGAGGTCGCACAGCTGCGTCGTCTCGTCGGGATAGCTCGAAAACGAAACCTTGAATGGCACTTTCGCAAAGGCGTCGGCGAACTTGGCGCCGCCCTGCATGCTGTACGCAGGGTTTGCGCCGCGCACGAGCGCGACAGAAACCTTGCCGGCCGCCATGCGCTCACCGGCGTCGCGAACCGCAGCGTGTGACGCAAGACCTTCGAACGCAAGTGACGCTTCGCCGGGCTTGATCGTGGCGCCGACATTGCCGAGCGCCTTGTTCAAGTCGTTGATCGCGACGATGGTGTCCGTCGCCGTTTCGCCGTGCTGATCCGCGATCAGCAGGCTCGGCTTCGATGTCTGCAAATCCTTCGCGAGCTGCTGCAGCTGCTTGACGTCGACCCCGGCGGCATCGGCCGCGGGCTTCAGCCCCGCGTCGCCTTTGCCCGTGACGGCAGCGAGCAGCGCTTCGACGATCGCCTTCGTGGAACCCGGCTTTGCGGGAATCCACGTGTCGCTGTTGAGACCCGTGAGCGAGCGGCGCGACGCGATGTAGTACGCCTTGGGGCCGCCATCGAGCTTGGCGCGCGCGTCGGCGAAATCGAGCTGCTGCGGAACGCTGAGTCCCCAGCCCTCGAGGTAATCTGCGCCGACCGAGACGATGAGCTTTGCCGATGCGAAATCGAGCTTCGGCCATGCAACATTATAGGAAGCACGGTTGGCCGCGAGCGTGGCGAGCGGCGCTTCGGCGTCGTAACTCAGGTGCGCCGGCGCGCCGAATCCCGCCAGGAACTGATCGATGAATGCTCCCATCGATCCCTGTTCGTGCTGGTTGATGAATACGACGTTCGCGCCCTGTCCCTTGGATTTGGCTTCGCCGAGTTTCTGCGCGAGGAGCTGGATGCCGCGATCCCACGTGACGGGAACGAGCTTGCCGCTTTCCCGAATCATCGGGCCGCGGAATCGATCCGGGTTGTAGAGGCCTTGCAGTGCCGACTGACCACGGCCGCACAGCGCGCCGCGATTCACCGGATGCTCGGGGTTGCCCTCGATCTTGATTGCGCGGCCGTCGCGCGTCTCGACGATGATACCGCATCCGGCGGCGCACTCGCGGCACGTGCTCGCGTAGTACGTCGAAACGCCGGGGACGGTATTGTCGGGCGACGTGACATAGGGGATCAGCTTCTCCACCTTGTCGTTCGGATAGCACGCCGTCACCGCGGCGGTCGCTCCGGTGACGCCGACGACTTTCAGAAAGTCGCGCCGTTTGACGCTTGGGTTCATGTCGGCCACTGCCGAGTCGCTGTCGTGGGGGCTCATCGCGATTCCTAGTAGTGGCAGTTGGAGCAATCGTACGACGCGCGCTTGCGCGGCAGTGCGATCGTCGCAGAGTCGGGCACGTAGCCCGCAGCCTTCATTCCTTCGGCGGGCGAGTAACCCTGCACGTGACAGCTGA
This sequence comes from Gemmatimonadaceae bacterium, assembly GCA_036003525.1. Taxonomy (GTDB): domain Bacteria; phylum Gemmatimonadota; class Gemmatimonadetes; order Gemmatimonadales; family Gemmatimonadaceae; genus Fen-1231. The sequence continues at coordinate 1,488 of DASYSH010000381.1, forward strand.
CGCACCAGCCCATGTTGAGCGACGCGTACTGGAAGACCTGCGGCATGTTGTTGATCTGGCCATGGCACGTCTGGCAGGTGACGCCGGCGTTGACGTGGCGCATGTGCGGGAAATGCACGTACTCCGGAACCTTGTGCACGCGAACCCACGGCACCGGCTGCTTGGAGCCCGCGTACTTCGCAAGCTTCTGGATTTCAGGGCGGTCGAGTCCGACCACCGTGTGGCAACCCATGCACGTCCCGACGGCGGGGAGACCCGGGTCCGGCGATTTGAACGCAGCGTAGTGACAGAACACGCAGTTCAGCTTCAGCGAGTTCACGTGCACCGGATGCGGAAATTTAATTGGCTGGACGGGAGAGCGACCGGTGCCCTGCCCGATGTAGTGCGTGTAGCCCGATGCGCCGCTATATGCCCACGGTCCGGGAACCGCTTTCCCGGACGCTTCGCGGTTTGCGGCTTCGGTGGCGGTTTCCTTTTTTCCTGCAGGAGCAGGAGTTGAAGCGCCTTGCTGCGCGCCCGCATATGCGGACATCATCGTGGCCGTGACGGCGATGGCCGCCACACCAGCGATGGCAGCCCACTTCCTAAGTCCGGTCATTCACTATCCGGGGAAATACGGAGAAGACTGGGGTTTATACGGTCTTGTGAAATTCTTCACATGGCCGATCGGGACGCGTAAAAATGCTTCTGGGCGCGAGACTTCGCAACCCTTTAGTCCATCAGCCCTTTGCGCACCCGGTCGAGCGTTCGAAGCACTTCGATTCCCATCGCGCGAACGAGCATCAGCTCCCTTCCATCTGGCTCAGCTCGCGCGAGCAGCGACCGCACCGACCTCATCACGTTGTCCTGGTTCCGCGTCCGAAAAAACCGGATCTCCGACAGCGCCCGCTCCAAATCAGCGTACGTCTGTTCCCATTCGATCTGTTCGGCCGGCGGTGCCTCTTTTTTGGGCGGCGCAAGGACGCGCGTCGCATCGCCGGCGGCCAGATGCAGTTCATACAACGCGAGCATCACCGCCTGCGCGAGATTGAGCGAACTATGCTCCGTCGTCGGGATGTGCACGAGCAGCTGCGCGAGATCGAGCGCCTCGTTCGGAAGGCCGTGATCTTCCTGACCGAACAGCAGCGCGACGCGGCCATCATTCGCCGTGTCGATCAGGCGGGCCGCCATTTCGCGCGGTGTCGCGACCGCCCAGCGGACCGCCCTGCGCTTTCCCGCGAATGCCGCAACCTTCACGCAATCGGCGAGCGCACCCTTCAGCGAATCGAAGTGCTCGATCTTGTCGACGAGATCCCGCGTCCCGTGCGCCACGCCTTCGATGCGCCAAGGGTCGTACTGCACCGGATTCACGAGGCGCAGCCGGCTCACTCCCATGTTTTTCATCGCGCGAATCGTCGCGGCGATGTTGACGGGGTCCTGTGGTTCGTTGAGAACGATTACGACTTGATCGAGGACGGACAAATGCGATGAAAGTTGGAAGATGAAAGATGGCGGTCATCGGGCGACTGGAATGATAGTATTGTTCTCCCATCGAACCTCCATCTTCCATCTTCGATCGCCGTTCATTGCACAGCCTCGCCGACCTCCTGCATTACCTCCGCGACCCGTCCGCGCTCATCACCGCCGTCGGCATGGTCGGGATTCCGATCATCATCTTCATTGAAACCGGCCTCTGCTTTCCGATGCTGCCGGGTGACTCGCTGCTCGTGACCGCCGGTCTCCTCGCATCGCAGTCGAACGGCCCGGTTCAGCTGAACGTCTGGGTCCTCGGCGTGTGCTGCTCGATCGCCGCGATCCTCGGCAATACGAGCGGATATTTCATCGGCAGCCGCGCGGGACGCGCGTTGTTCACGCGCGAAGATTCGCGATTTTTCAAACGCGCGCACCTGGCCCGCGCCCGTGACTTCTACGAAAAGCACGGCGGCAAGACGATCATCATGGCGCAGTTCATGCCGATCGTGCGAACCTTCGCGCCGGTGGTGGCCGGCGCGGCGGAAATGCGCTACGCGACGTTCATTTCGTTCAACATCATCGGCGCGCTCGGCTGGATATGGTCGATGCTGCTGCTCGGATATTTTTTGGCGCGGCAGTTTCCGGTCATCGGCGATCACATCGAAGGGCTCGTCGTCGTCGTGGTCCTCCTGTCGATCTCGCCACCGATCGTACAGTGGATTCGATCGCGTAGGACGCAGGCCGAATAACGCGCGGTTTGTCGCGCGGCCCATTGGTATATTGACGAGAACCCGAAAAAAAACACGGAGAATCACATGGCGCACACGCTCCCACCCCTTCCCTACGCTCCCGACGCGCTCGAGCCGCACATCGACTCGCAGACGATGCAGATCCATCACGGAAAGCATCATCAGGCGTACGTCACCAATCTCAACGCCGCGATCGAAAAGGCGCCGGAGCTCGCGAGCTGGTCGCTCGACGATATCTGCAAGAACATTGCGAAGGTTCCGGAATCGGTGCGCGCCGCGGTGCGCAACAATGGCGGCGGACACTGGAACCACTCGCTGTTCTGGACCCTCATGCACAAAGCCGACGGCGGAGAGCCAACCGGAAAACTCGCCGACGCGATCAACGCCGCGTTCGGCGACTTCGCGAAGTTCAAGGAGAAGTTCGCGGCGGCGGGTGTCGGCCGCTTCGGATCAGGCTGGGCGTGGCTGATCGCGGGCAAGGACGGCGCGCTGACGATCGAGAGCACGCCGAACCAGGACAACCCGCTGATGGAAGGCAAGCACGCGGTGCTCGGACTCGACGTTTGGGAGCATGCGTACTATCTGAAATATCAGAACAGGCGGCCGGATTACATAGGAGCGTGGTGGAATGTCGTGAACTGGAACGAAGTCTCGAACCGGTACTCGGCGAAGTAGCGGTACGCGCGGAGCTAGTGCCTTCTTCCGGCGGTCGTTTGCCTCCGACCGCCGGGAGCAAGAGCCTCCGGCTCGAGTGAATGTTCCCGCTCGATCTCGTGGTCGCGCCTGATGACGGCGTCGAGCAGCGGCGCAGAGACGAACGTCGTCACCACGACCATGAGCATGATGCCGCCGAACAGTTCCGGCGTAATCGCGCCCGTCGACAGTCCCATCTGCGCAAAGATCAATCCGACCTCGCCGCGCGGGACCATCGCCACTCCGACGAGCATTTTATTTCCCTGAAATTTCCACGGCGCAAATCCCGCCGCGATTTTTCCGAGGCATGCGACGACGATCAGCGCCGCGCCAATGCCAAGCGCTGTCGTGCTCGCGAGCGCGCGGAGGTTGACCGAGGCACCCACTGCCGCGAAGAAAATCGGGACGAAAAAGTGTCCGATCTGCGATGCGGTGCGTTCGATCTCGTGGCGCTGCGGCGTCGGATGCAGAATCACGCCGGCGGCGAATGCGCCAAGGATCATCGCCGCTCCACCGGCGAGTGCGATCGCCGCGAGCACCATGCCGAGTGCGACTCCGAGCATCCCGACCGATCCCTTCGTGTGAACGGTGTCGAGCCGCCGGAATAGTGGCGGGATCGCGTAGCTCCCGATCGCGAGCGCCGCGACGATAAACCCGATCGACACCGCCGAAATCTTCGCGACACCGCCAAGACTGACGCTCGCACCGCCGACGACAGCGACGACGACCGACAGCACGATCAAGCCGAGCACATCGTCCGCGAGCGCGGCGCCCATCACGACCTGCCCCTCGGTCGTGTTCAGCACGCCCTTCTCACGCAGGACGCGAGCCGAGATCGCCATCGAAGTCGCCGTCAGCGACGCGCCGCCGATCACGGATGTGAGCACCGAGAACTCGAACGCCCGCGTCACGACGAATCCGCCGATGAACGGCAGCACCACGCCGGCGACCGCGACCGTCAGCGCGGAGCTTCCGACGCGTCTCAGCGATCGCAGATCCGTGTGCGCGCCGATCTGAAAAATCAACATGAACAACCCGAGCTGTGCCAGCGCGCTGATGACGGGATCGTTCGGATTCAGGAGTCCGAGCGCGCTGCCGCCGAGGATCACGCCGGCGAGCAGTTCTCCCAGCACCGACGGTTGTCCGAGTCGCCGCGACAACTCGCCGAGGAGTTTCGTCGCAACGATGACCGCGGCAAGTGCCAGAAGGAGTGAATACACTCCTATCGCGCGGCTTCGCCTTCGAGGTAGGTGTACCCTTCGAGTCCGGCGACATATTCCGCGATGAACATATTCGCCTCATCGCGCGAGATCGCCGTCGCCGCCTGTACTTTGCGCCGGAACGTCGTCAGCAAATCCGACGCCCTGAACTGGACGTAGTTCAGCACTTCCGTCACCGTGTCGCCGTGCACGAGATCCGTGATCTCATATCCCTGCTCGGTGAGTCGCACGTGCACGGCGTTCGTGTCGCCGAACAAGTTGTGCAGATCGCCGAGAATTTCCTGATACGCGCCGGTGAGAAAGATCCCCAGCATGTACGGATCGGCGTCGCTGAACGGATGCAATGCCATACTGGGCTCGCCGGTGCGGCCGCCGACGAAGCGGTCGATTTTTCCGTCCGAGTCGCACGTGATGTCCTGCAGCGTCCCCTGCCGGTTGGGCTCTTCGTCGAGACGGTGGATCGGCATGATGGGAAACAGCTGGTCGATCGCCCAGCTGTCGGGCAGCGACTGGAACAGCGAGAAGTTGCAGAAGTACCGGTCGACCAGCGCCGCGTCGAGATCCGCCATGATGTCTTCAAATTCGTCGCGATGCTTCTGCGCGACGCGCGCGATCTGGTTGATCGAGCACAGGTATAAACGCTC
>DASYSH010000382.1:0-1635 GCA_036003525.1 Gemmatimonadaceae bacterium
GCAGCGACTTCTGCAGATTGAGGAGTTCGCCCGCGTCCAGCGAGCCTTTGCGCACGAAATAGGGCACTTTCGGCGTCATGCCGACGAGTTCCTGCTCACACGCGCGGATGTAGCAGTAGAGCATGTAGGGATCGCGCGCGAGCCGCACCATCGACAAGATCTGCCGTTCGGCGCCTTGGCCTTCCACCTCGACGTAGAGCACTTTGCCGAAGAACGTCACGATCGGGAGCGTCTTGCCCGGCCAGCGTGTCGGCGGTTCCAGCACCTCAAAGCCGTTCGTGAGGTAAATCTTCACGTCGGGCACCTCGACGGTGCGCTCGCGGTCCGGGGTGGCCTCGACGAAGCGCGCATACGGGCCGTCCCTCGTGATGTCGTCCTCGAAGACTTCGACGGGGGCCGTCGTGCCGTCCGGCTGCGTCGTGCCGTCGTCGAACAGATACAAGCAGCGCGACACGGGCTCAATCGCGAAATACTCCGCGATGCGAATCCGGCGCGCGTCCATCCACGTCGGCGCGGACTTCGCGAGATCGGCGCTGAAATCGCGCACCTTCGCCTTCGGAAACCGATGCCGATAGCGGTCCAAGTCCCACGACTCGGCAATCCAGGCGTATTGCAGGTCCGACCCGTCCGGCTTGATGAAATCCGGGTCGACGGTCACGAGATCGGGATTGACGAGCGGTTCAATGAGCAGTTCCTGATCGAACGCGCTCCCCATCCCGCCGCTCTCGGTTGGCGTGTTGCAGTAGACCGGCTTGATCCGGAGAAACCCGTAACTGCGCTCGACCATGTTCTGAAACGCGCACGTGTAGGCCTGCTGCGCGTTCGAGCGATATTCGATTTGCCGGAACAGCGACTGCCGGACTTCGGCGGTGTGGTCATTCGCGCCTTCGCCAATTGGCGTGACTTCGATCGCGCGCTTGTGCTGGCGAATATCGTTGATGACCTGATTCGTGTATTGGCTCAGCTCGTCGTAACTGCCGATGGGGCGCCCCGCCGCTTCGCGCGCGCGCTGATCCTTCTGCTCCCACGGGTCGCCGGACACGTAGCGCATATCTGTCTTGGCTTCCGCGCGAATCGGGCGCCAGCGGTCGGTTGCATACTCCCACTTGCGGAGCATTTCTTCCAGCACGTCGGCATACTGGCCTGGCTTGACCGTCTTCGTATCAGAGGGCTGTTTGGCGCGTGCCACGGGGATTAGGACTCGGCGTGCGCGCGACGGTTCGCGAGACTCGTAATGCAGCGGACGAGATCGCGAATTAGGCGCCTATTCGGATTGGATGCGCCCATGCGGTCATAGGCGGTTTGTGCGCGGCGTAAGAGGTCCAGCACCGCGCTCGTGCCGTCGGACGCGTGTGCGTCGAGGCTCACTTGGCTTTCCGAAAGTCGTAGGCGTAGGCTTCGCCGCCGCTCTTTGCGCGGTTGCGGAAGTTGCTGGTCCGCTTCCGTGGCGGCGTCGAGTCGCCCATCCCTGGATAGGCGGCGGCCACCTTGCGGCGGACCGTTGCCTTCTCAGCGGGCGTGCCGAACTGGCTCACGCGACTGAGCGCATTCGCCGCATGGCTCCGGTTCTCGATGGGGTAGCGGCGACCGGGGAGCGCGAACTTTGTCGAAGGAATAGCGGCGCGCGTGGCCTTC
>DASYSH010000383.1:0-4674 GCA_036003525.1 Gemmatimonadaceae bacterium
CAGTACGATCCGGAATTCCGCTGGGTGAGCGGGCCCGGACTCAACACGAGCACGACCACGGCGCGGTGGCCGCTTTTCTCGATCAGCGGTCGCATCAAGAAAGCGCGGTTCAGCCTTTCGTACTCGAGTTTTCTCGACCGCAGCTGGACGAACACCTACTCCGATACACAGACGATCGGCACGGCGCGCGTGCCGTCGACGGTGACGGCGGTCAGTTCGGGCGGCATCGCCGATGTGGCCGCGGGTTTGAGCTACACGCTCTCCGACCGCCTCACGCTTGGCGTCGCGGCGCACGTATTTCCGGGCGACAACCGCATTCTGTTCGGCCGCGCGTTCGGCGCCGACTCGACTTCGTTCGGTGCGTTCTCGCAGCCGAACACATTCAACTTCAGCGGCTCGGCGATTTCGGCCGGCCTGTTCGCGACACCGTTCAACCACTTCAATGTGGGAATATCGGGCCGTTACGGCTTCTCGATGCACGTGCACCAGGGCGATTCGACGACGCTCCATGACGCGACGATTCCAAACCGGTGGAGCGCGTCGGTGGCGTATGACGGCATTCCCGGTACAATCCTCGCGGCGCGCTACGGCAAGGAAAACTGGAGCTCGATGCAGGCGCTCGGCACACCCGCGCTGACGGCGTTCGATGCGACGGAGTTTGCGGCCGGACTCGAGACGCCGGGGCCCAAGTTCCAGGCGATTCCGGTCGCCGTTCGTCTTGGATATCGCGCGCGCCAGCTGCCGTTCGGCATCGGCGCGCAGCAGGTCCACGAGGCGGAGATCACCGGCGGGCTCGGCATTCCGTTGTCGTCGGGACGCGCCGCGTTCGACATCTCGCTCGCTCACGCCGCGCGCAGTGCCAATGTCGGCATGGCGGAAACGGGCTGGATCTTGAGCGTCGGCATCGCGATCAAGCCGTATTAGCGGCTCGGCCGATGGCCGCCGTCGCGGGAATTCCGAAAGAAAAAACGCTGATTCTCGTCGCGGACGATGTGGACGCGAACGTCGAGCTCCTGGTGGACCAGCTCGAGACGCTTGGATTCGCGACGGTCGTCGCGCGTGACGCGCCGTCGGCGCTCGCCGGATGCCTCGAGCGGCGCCCCGATCTCGTGATCCTCGATGTCTCGATGCCCGCGGGAGATCTCGGCGTCGGCGACCGCGACGCCGGATTCGAAGTGTGCCGCCGCCTCAAGCGCGACGCGCGCACCGCGCGCATTCCCGTGATTTTCGTGACCGCCCTCGGCGACACCAGCGACCGCGTCAGGGCGATCGAAGCCGGCGGTGACGATTTCCTCACGAAGCCGCACCACCGTCTCGTGCTGAATGCGCGCGTGCGCGCGCTGCTGAAATTGAAAGGCGCAACCGACGCGCTCGAGGAAAGCTTGAAGCGTCTGCGCGAACTGCAAAAAGTTCGCGACGATCTCATGAAGATGATCGTGCACGATCTCAAGACGCCGCTGACGTCGGTGCTCGCGACGCTGGAGATGGCGCGCGACGGCGACTTCGGCGCGCTCACCGATCCGCAGGCGCGCGCCCTGTCGGATGCAGAGGGGAAGGCCGAGGACCTGCTCGCGCTCATCGAAGACTTGCTGGAGGTCGCGCGCATCGAGGACCAGACGATCACGCTGCAGCCGGAGCCGATCGCGCCGGCCGCGCTGCTCGCGGAGATCGTGTACGACTGGGGGCTTCGGTTCAAGCAGGAGGGCGCGACGGCGACGGTCGACGTTGCGGACGACGCGCCCGTATTCAGCGCGGACAAGGTGCTCGTGAAGCGCGTGCTGTCGAACCTCGTGCAAAACGCGATCACGCACACCGCGGGCCCGGCGCAGCTCGCGCTCGCCGCGCGCGCGGACGCGAACGGGATTCTGCTCACCGTCTCGGACGACGGGCCGGGAATTCCGAGCGAGTATCAGGAAATTATTTTCAGAAAATTCGAGCGTGTGCGCGCGGCGAACGCGCCGCGCGTGCGAAGTTCCGGGCTCGGCCTGACCTTCTGCCGTCTCGCGGTGGAATCGCACGGCGGACGGATCTGGGTGAAGAGCGCGGAAGGCGAGGGGAGCACGTTCTACGTGCAGCTTCCGCTCACTCCGTCCGAGCTGCCGCGCGCGATGAATCGCACGGGAGAATTTCCGGCGGCACAGCCGACGTCCCCGGCGGCAAAATCATGAAGGCATATCTGCGGACGTTCGGCTGCCGCGCGAATCAGTATGATACCGAGGCCGCGCGGGCGATGATCGAGGCGGCGGGCGGAACGATCGTCGAGACGCCCGAGGAGGCGGACGTTGCGCTGTTCAACTCGTGCGCCGTTACGTCGGCCGCGGAAGCGGATTTGCGGCAGGAGGTTCGCCGCGCGTCACGGGGAAATCGCGCGCTGCGATCGATCGTGATCGGATGTGCGTCGGCGCGCGACGACGGTACCATAGCCGCCCTGCCGGCCGTGAGTGATGTGATCGGCGGCGCGGATTTGACGGCGCTGGCGATGGCGCTGGGGATCGATCCGATCGCGGCACTGACCCGTCCGGCGCTTCAAACCGGCTCGCGCGCGCTGCTGCGCATTCAGGATGGCTGCGACGAACACTGCACGTTCTGCGCGACCACGCTCGCGCGCGGCGCGAATCGTTCGCGGCCGGCGGATGAAATCGTGCGCGAAGCCGCGGCGCTCGCGGCGGAGCATCCGGAAATCGTCGTCACCGGGATTCACATCGGGACCTACGGCGCGGATACCGGGTCGTCGCTCGGAGAATTGCTCGAACGATTGGTCGCCGAAGTGCCGCGCGCACGGTTTCGCCTGACGTCGGTGGAAGCAACGGAAGTCGACGCGCGGCTTGCCGAACTCTTGATCGCAGACCCGCGGCGCGTTGCGCCGCATCTGCATGCACCGCTTCAGTCCGGAAGCGATCGTGTGCTCAAGCGGATGGGCCGGCACTGGTACAGCGCCGCAAGCTATGCGCGCGCCGCAGCCGGGCTTGCGGGACGTGCGGCAGTCTTTGCGCTCGGCGCTGATGTTATCACCGGATTTCCGGGTGAGACGGATGAAGATCACGCAGCGACAGTGGCGCTCGTGACGTCGCTTCCGTTCACATATCTGCACGTGTTTCCGTACTCCGCGCGGCCGGGCACCGCCGCGGTGCGAATGAACGGTGAAGTGCCCGCCGCGCTTTCACGGGCACGCTCCGCGGAGCTGCGCGCGATCGGCGAGACCAAGGCTGCCGCGCACCGGGCCGCGCGCGCGGACGGCACGGCCGACGTGATCGTCGTCGGAGACGGCGCAAAGCGCGAAGGGCTGACGGAGGATTATCTTACCGTCGCGCTCGACGATCCTTCGATCCCGCGCAGAACTCGCTTTACCGCGCACATTTTCGCAGGGTCCGGCGGCCGTTTGTCCGCCGTCCGCCATCCGCCGTCTGCCGTGATTTAGATCATGCCCACCGTTTACATCGAGACGTACGGCTGTCAGATGAACGTGAGCGATTCCGAGCTGATGCTCGGAAAGCTCACGGCCGTCGGCTACGAGAGCATCGACGGGCCGGAGGGCGCGGACGTCATCCTCGTGAACACGTGCGCGATTCGCGACAACGCGGAGCAGCGCGTGATCGGGCGCCTCGGCGAACTGCGCCGCTTCATGAAGAAGGACACGATTCTGGGCGTGACCGGCTGCATGGCGCAGCGACTCGGGCCGAAGCTGCTCGAGTCGAACTCGCGCGTGTCGCTCGTGGTCGGGCCGGATGCGTATCGCGCGCTGCCGCATCTGCTGGAAGGCGCGCGCAAAGGCGAGCGCTTCACCGCGACCGATTTCGATCTTGAAGAACATTACGAAGATTTTCAGGCGCGCCGTTTCGAAGGCGTGAAGGCGTGGATCCCGGTGCAGCGCGGCTGCGACTACCGGTGCACGTACTGCATCGTGCCGTATACACGCGGACCTGAGCGGAGCCGGCAGCTCGCGGATGTGGTGCGCGAGACCGCGGAGGTCGTTGCGCAGGGGCTGACGGAAGTCGTGCTGCTCGGACAGACCGTGAATTCGTACACCGACGGCACGCATGACTTTGCGGACCTGCTGCGCGCGGTTGGCGCGGTGCCGGGAATCCGGAGAGTGCGGTACACGAGTCCTCATCCGAACGATTTCAGCGATCGTGTCATCGACGCAATGGCGCAGACAGACACCGTGTGCGAGCACGTGCATTTGCCGATGCAGAGCGGGTCGAGCCGCACGCTGAAGCGGATGCTGCGGCGATACACGCGCGAGGAGTATATCGCCTGCGCCGCGAAGCTTCGCGCGGCCATTCCCGGTCTTGGACTCACCACCGACATCATCGTCGGATTTCCGGGTGAGACCGACGATGAATTCGACGAGACGATTTCCGCGGTGCGGGAAATCGGGTTCGACGACGCATATATGTTCAAGTTCTCGATGCGCGACGGCACGCCCGCGATGCGTTTCCCTTCGGAGCTGCTCGTGCCGGACGACGTGATCGACGCGCGATTCGAGCGGCTCAAGGAAACCGTCCGCGCGATCGCGCGCGAACGCAACATGCACCGGCTCGGCGAACGTCGCGAAGTGCTGATCGAGAAAGAGGCGCGCAAAGGCGGCGATTTGCTGCAAGCGCGTTCGCGCGATTTCAAGACCGTGATCGTGCCGGGTGATCCGTCGATGATCGGGAGCTATATCACGGTTGA
>DASYSH010000384.1:0-3417 GCA_036003525.1 Gemmatimonadaceae bacterium
GATGAGCACGACGATCGCGGTGTCCGCCAGATTTCGTGATGCTGCGTGCATGGCCATCTCCGGTTTTTAATTCGATAATGTCCCTGCCGGGACGGGCGCGGTATCGGCGAAGTCCTGTTTTTTCGTAGGGGTTTTTCCGGAGGGCGCAGGCGTCCGTGACTCGATGGGAATCCGACGCAGCAACATCGAGCATTCAGTGCCGCGCAGCAGCTTGTCGGCGACGCTTCCCATCACAAGCCGCGATGCGCCGCGTCCGTGACTCGTGAGCGCGACGAGTTCCGCGCGGCTCGAGTTTGCGAATCCGACCAGCGTCGGCGCGGCGTTCGGCGAAATGAGCACATTGATATCGACGTTGTGGAAGCCGTTGCCGCGAAGCCGGCTTGCAATTCCGGCGAGATAGACTCGTGCCCTTTGAGCGAGCTCCTCCGTAGCCTCGACGTCGCGCGCCACCGCGGTCACGAGCATTGCCTCGGGATAATCCAGCACGGGCAGCGGAATCGGATTCACGACTTCTGCGAGGAGCACCTCGGTGTTCGGCGGAAGCTGCATATCGAGGAGCGGCTCCAGGATCGACGCGGCGGACTCCGAGCCGTCGAGCGCAATCAATACCCGTCGAAATGCCGGTTCCAAACCATGAGGCACCGCGCATGATTCAGGGTCGCCATGGCGAACCATGAGCACAGGTACCGGAGATTCGCGCGCGAGGGTGTCGGCGACACTGCCGAACCATGCCCGGCTCATGCCCGTGCGTCCGTGCGTCGACATGACGATGAGATCCGCACGCGCGATCCGTGCATAATCACCGATCGCGGCGGCCGGTACGCCGCCGATCATCGCGACATCGCATGCGCATCCAAAGCGTGTTCTCACTCCTTCACCCATCCGCCGCAGCCGGTTTTCGAACTGTATGCGATCCTGCGCAAGGGAAGCGGCGTCGATAGGGCGCCCGCCGTCAAACGGTGGAAATGGCGGTTCGTAGACGTGAACCAAATGCACCGCGGCGGACGCAGCCCGCGCGATGGCAGCAGCTTTCCATGCTGCGCACTCTGAAATCGGAGACGTATCGAGGGGAACGACGATGTTGCTGAGCACGAATCACCTCCCGCCGGGTTGAGTGGACGCCGACGTGCGTCAACAGCGGCGGCGATCCATCGCCAAGTGTGCGCCCAAGCAGACCGCGGTCTGTCGGCGTTTAGCCGACACGCGCCCGGGGGATTCCCGTCAAGAAATCAAGGTTCGGCGTACAGACTTGGGTTTTGAAATTTTCGATCCTCAATGGAGCCGGAACTGGCCGAACTCCGCGCCGTTCAGTCTTCACTCAACCGGGATCTCCAATGACCGCCGCTCCAGCGCACGAACAGATCGAACTCGGCGACGACGGCCTGTCCCCGTCCGACCGCGACAGCATCGAGCAGTACTTCCGCGAAGTCGGCCGTCAATCGCTGCTGACCGCGGACGAGGAGCGCGGGCTCGGCGTTCGAGTGCGCATGGGTGACGAGGCGGCGATCGCCGAGCTGGCGACCCGAAATCTTCGTTTTGTAATCTCCGTGGCCAAGCGATACCAGCACCGCGGGGTTCCGCTCGGTGATTTGATCGGCGAGGGCAACGTCGGATTGCTCCGCGCGGCGCGGCGATTCGACCCGGCGCTCGGTGTGCGGTTCATTTCATACGCCGTATGGTGGATCCGTCAGGCACTGCAATCCGCGGTCGCGCGCCAGAGCAGCGTGGTGCGTGTTCCCATTGTCGTCGCGCGCGCCGAGGGCGGATCGCGGCCTGCCGATATCAGTCTCGATACGCCGCTCGGCAGCGGCGGCAATCAGACCCTGCTGGATCTCATCGGGTCCGGCGAAGAAGAGAGCGCGGCAATCGAAGGCGCGGCGACGGAATACGCGTCGCGAATCGAAGAGGCCCTGTCACGGCTGCCCGAGCGCGACGCAAAAATCCTGCGGCTTCAGTTCGGTCTCGATGGCGGCCGCGAACATTCGCTGGTCGAAATCGGTCAGCTGATGGGGGTCACGCGCGAGCGCGTGCGCCAGTTGCGCGACCGAGCACTGCGTCGCCTGCGGACAGCGCCATCGATCGGCGCCCTGCACGAACTGGCGGGCGCCCTCTGAAAAAAAAACCGCGCCGGCACGATCGCCGGCGCGGGGAAGGGAGGACCCGACAGTCGGTCACACGCTGATCAGGAGCTGATCGTCGATCTCGGTGACGCCGGGTGCCGCCCATGCGGCAGATTCGACATCCTGCCGCTCCGTCCATGAGCGGACCTTGCCTTTCAGCGTCACGCGGCCGTTCGAGACGGCAACGTTGATCTGTTTCGAGTCGACCTCGGCGTGCCGCTTGAGCGCGCGTTCGATGCGGTCCTTCACGTCGGCCGGCGAGGTGTGCGTTCGCACCTTCAGCAAATTCGTGACGCCCTTGACGCCCGAAAGATTCCTGATCGCGCGTTCCGCGGCATCCGACTGAAAACGCCACTCCACCTCGCCGTCCAGCCACACCCAGCCCTGCTCGACGCGGACGAGCACGCTGTCGTCCGGCACCTCGACATCCCACTTGAGTGCGCTCGTCGCCATATGCGCGATGTCCGTATCGGTGAACGTGAACGACGAAAGCAGTGACACGGTCAGCTCATTCGCCACCGCGCGGACGCACGCCACGCGCGCCGCGGCGCGGGCCGCTGCGAACTTCTTCGCGAAACTCTCCACTTTTCCCGTGAGCGTGACGACGCCGTCATGCGCGGCGACTCCGATCTCCGAGATGCCGACGCGCGGATCGAACCGAAGCTCATCGATGATGTCGGCTTGAAGTTGTGTATCGGTCTTTTTCATGGTTGCCTCCGGGCATTCAGCCGGTTGTCGGGGTAAGTGCATGCGGCGCCCCAGCCCGAGAAGACGCGCACCGGCGCCGCGTGTGCGCTCTTACAGTCTATGGATTCCGCCGGGCGCGGCAGTCGGGAAAACGATGGCAGGGATGTCGGCGGTTCGACTACGGACGTTACGAGTTGATTAACTACTATCATGATAGTTGACACGCATATCGATCTGCTGTATTACTACTATCACGATAGTAGCAAGACATGGGCCGCGGAGGGGGAATGGGAGACGATCGGTCGCTCGGCGAACGCGAGCTGGACGTGATGGCGGTGATCTGGGCCGAGGGCTCGGGCACGGTCGTCGAGGTGCAACGGCGGCTCGGCGCAAAGCTGGCATACACGACCGTCCTCACGATTCTGCGGAATCTCGAAGCGAAGAGATTCCTGCGGCACGAGGCGGAGGGACGGGCCCACCGGTACTTTCCGCGCGTCCAGCAGGGCACCGCGCAAAAGAGCGCGCTCGCACGGCTGATCGACACGCTTTTTCACGGCTCGCCGGAAGCGCTCATCGCGCGTCTGGTCGATGATCACGACATGTCACCGGC
>DASYSH010000385.1:0-1546 GCA_036003525.1 Gemmatimonadaceae bacterium
CCGACGAAAGTCAAGGGTCAGCCTTAACGGACAGCTGAACGATTATTCGAATCGATCCCCGATTCGAACGCCGCGGCCGCGCACCCATTGCGCGGCCGCGACGCGTTTCTGCCCCGCCGGATGCACATCGATAACGCGCACGCAGCCTTCGCCGCACGCGATGAGCAAACCGCTGTCACCCGCCTCGAGCACCTCGCCGGGCGCGCCCGTGCGACCCTCGACGACCTGCGCTCCGAAACAGCGCACTTCCAGCCCGTTCAGCGTCGTCCACGCGCCGGGCTTCGGATCGTACGCGCGCACGAGGCGCGCCACCTGCTCGCCTGAGGCACCGAACTGCAGCCGGGCATCCTCGCGCACGATCTTCTTCGCGTAGGTCGCCTGAGCGTCATCCTGCGGTGTCGCGGGGGCCTGTCCCACGCTCATCAACATCAGCGCCTCGATCAGCGCTTCGGCGCCGAGCTCCGAAAGCCGGAGCTGCAGTTCACCCGCCGTTTCGTCGGCTTCGATCGGTGTGGACAGCGCGAGGATCACCGGACCGGCATCGAGCTTCGGGACCATCTGCATGATCGTCACGCCGGTTTCGGCGGCGCCGTCGCGAATCGCCGCCTGAATCGGCGCCGCGCCGCGATACGCCGGCAGCAGCGATGCGTGAATGTTCAGCGTGCCGAGGCGCGGCAGGTCGATGATTTCACGCGGCATGATGTGACCGTATGCAACGACGATCGAAATATCGGGCTCGAGCGCGCGCAGCGCAGTCTCGAACTCGGCGCCGCGCGGGCGTTCCGGCTGGAATACCGGAATCGATTCCGCGAGCGCAATCACTTTCACCGGCGACGGATCGAGCGTGGAACGGGAGCGCCCGCGAGGTTTGTCCGGCTGGGTCACCAC
This sequence comes from Gemmatimonadaceae bacterium, assembly GCA_036003525.1. Lineage (GTDB taxonomy): Bacteria > Gemmatimonadota > Gemmatimonadetes > Gemmatimonadales > Gemmatimonadaceae > Fen-1231. The sequence goes on from DASYSH010000385.1 coordinate 889, forward strand.
CGCGACGACGTCGTGCCCTTCGCCGATGAGCGCGAGCAGCGGCGGTGTCGCGAACTCTGGTGTGCCAAAAAAAACGATGCGCATGCCGTTGTAGTTTCGGTCTTCGGTCTTCGTTCCCCTACAGTTTTTCGTCGTCGTGTTTTTCGTCGTCGGCTTCGCCGGGAACCACGATTCGAATCAGCCCGGGATAGTGCTTCTTCTCGTCCTCCCACTCGTCGAGCAGCTTCTTCCGCTTGAGCAGGCTGAGATGATCGATGAACAGTTTCCCGTGCAGATGATCGATCTCGTGCTGCAAACAGACGCCGAGCAGTTCGGTGCCTTCGACGCGAATCTCATTGCCTTCGCGGTCGAGCGCTTCAACCACGACGCGCGCGGAACGATTGACGTCGGCGTACAGCTCCGGAATCGACAGGCATCCTTCCTCCCACTTGATCGTCCCTTCGCGTTCGACGATTTCGGGATTGATCAGCTCGTATTGCTGATCGTGCACGTCCATGACCGTCAGCCGTTCGCTGCGCCCGACCTGCGGCGCGGCAAGACCGACGCCGTGCGCCGCGTGCATCGTCTCGAACATGTCGTCGATCAGCTGCTGCAGTTCGGGCGTGAATGCGTCGCCTTTTACCGGCTTGGTGTCCTCGCGGAGCACCGGATCGCCGAG
>DASYSH010000386.1:0-22079 GCA_036003525.1 Gemmatimonadaceae bacterium
CATGCGCGGGCAAGCGTCGGCGCGCCGCGCGCCAACGGCAGGACGAACGGCCACATGTCGCGCATGACGAGCGGCACGTGGACGCCGCTGTCGCCGGAAGAGCTCGAGTCGGATACGGTGCATGTCGGCGCGGACGACGCGCATTTCGCCGCGCGTTTCTAACGGAGCCGACGATGTCTCTCGAAACTTCGACGCAGCAACAGTCACAGTATCTCACCTTCGTCGTGGGCGACGCGGAGTACGGCGTCGGAATCCTGCGCGCGAAGGAGATCATCGAGTACGACACGGTGACCACCGTGCCGAACGCGCCGCACTTCGTGCGCGGCGTGATCAACCTGCGCGGACGGGTCGTGTCCGTGGTCGACCTGGCGGTGCGCTTTGGCCGCCAGCCCGCTGAAGTGACCCGGCGGAGCTGCATCGTGGTCGTCGAAGTGGATCGCGACGGCGTTCGCGACGTGGTCGGCATCGTCGCCGATCGCGTCAGCGAAGTCGCAGAGCTGCCGCCGGATTCAATCGAGCCGCCGCCTTCGTTCGGTTCGGGTGTGCGCACCGAATGGCTGCTCGGACTCGGCCGGGTGGACAAGCGCTTCGTGCTCCTGCTCGACACCGATCGCGTGCTGTCGGATTGGGAAGCCGGCAGCTCGGCGGACGCGCCCGAGGGATTGGGCGCCGTCACGATGGCGGTGGGTTGAACGTGACCGCTTCCGAGCCGCGTGATCTCCCCGTTCTTTCGGACGGGGAGTTCACGCAGTTCCAGCGCCTCATTTACCGTGAGGCCGGAATCGCGCTCTCGCCCGCGAAACATTCGCTGGTCGCGGCGCGCCTCGCGCGTCGCGTGCGCGATCTCTCGCTGCCGACATTTGGAGCGTACTACCGTCGCGTCGTTTCCGGAATCGGCGACGAGCTGACGTGGATGCTGAATGCAATTACGACGAATGAAACGCACTTCTTTCGCGAATCCGCGCAGTTCGATCTGCTCCGCGACCGCTGCTGCGTGGAATGGCGGTCCGATGCCGAGCGCAGCGCGCGGCCACGGCGCGCCCGGATATGGAGCGCCGCATGCTCGACCGGCGAGGAGCCGTATTCGATCGCGATGGTCCTCCAGGACTGTCTCGGCGCAGAAAGCTGGGATTTCGAGATCACCGCGAGCGATCTCTCGACGACGGTGCTCGCAAAGGCACGCGCCGGCGTGTGGCCGGTGGAAAAGCTGCGCGCCGTGCCGCTGCCGCAGCTGAAGCGCCACTTCCTTCGGGGCAGCGGACCCGAGGCCGGGCGCGCGAAAATTTCCGCGGCGCTGCGCGCGATGGTCGACTTCCGGCGCGTCAATCTGCGCGACGAACGATATCCGGTGACTGGCGCGTTCGACGCGATCTTCTGCCGGAACGTGCTCATCTATTTCGACGCGGCGTCGCGCGCGCATGTGATTGCGAAGCTGGTGGAACGTCTCGCGCCCGGCGGATATCTCTTTCTCGGCCACGCCGAGAGCCTGATCGGAACGGCGCTTCCGCTCCGCTCGGTGATGCCCGCCGTGTACCAATTGCAGGCCGGCGCGGAGCGTCGCGCATCATGACCGCGCGGCGCCTGCATGTGCTCGTCGTGGACGACTCGGCCGTTGTGCGCGAGGCGATGACCCTGGTGCTGTCGTCGGTGCCCGGAGTGATCGTCACGACCGCCGCCGATCCGATCATCGCGCGGCGCAAGATCGCCGCGGACCGGCCCGACGTGATCCTGCTCGATCTCGAGATGCCGCGCGAGGACGGGCTGCACTTCCTCCGAGAACTCATCGCGACGGATCCGATCCCCGTGGTGATTTGTTCGAGTCACACGACGGCGGGCTCGAATGTCGCGCTGGAAGCGCTGCGCGAAGGCGCGATCGACGTCGTCGCCAAACCGCGCTTCGGTGTGCGCGAGTTCGTGCGCGAGTCGGCGATTCTCATCGTCGATGCCGTGCGCGCGGCAGCGCGTGCGCGCGTCCATACACGCGGCGGATGGCGGGTGGATCCGCAGCCGGCGCGCACAGCCGATCGTGCAGTGCCCGCGGGCACTCCGAGCAGCCGGATGGTCGCAATCGCCGCGTCCACGGGCGGCCCGCAGGCGCTTCGCGAAGTCCTCAGCACGCTCCCTGCGAACATGCCGGGAATCGTCGTCGTGCAGCATATGCCCGCCGGATTCACGAACGCCTTCGCGCGCCACCTCGATCGCGAATGCGAAATCGCGGTGAAGGAAGCCGAGAACGGCGACTTGATTATCGATGGCCGCGTGCTGATCGCGCCGGGCGACCAGCATCTGGCGGTCGTGCGGCGAAACGGAAGGCTCGCCGTGGAAGTGCTCGGCGGACCGCTCGTCATGCGGCACCGGCCGAGCGCCGATCTGCTGTTTCGCTCGACGGCGCGCGTTGCCGGCGCGGCCGCGATGGGGGTGATCATGACCGGCATGGGAGACGACGGCGCGGATGCGCTGTGCGCGATGCGAAATGCCGGAGCGCCAACCATCGCGCAGGACGAAGCATCGTGCATCGTTTTCGGCATGCCGCGCGAGGCGATTCTCCGCGGCGGCGCGACGCGCGTCGCGCCGCTTGGCGCCATCGCGCCGCTCATCGCGCACTGGGCGCGCGAGGGCGAACTGCGCGACGCGCCACGAAAGTCACAGGCCAATCACACACATTGAACGAGGAATCAGAATGAGCCGGAGCGTGCTGTTGTGCGATGACGCGATGTTTACGCGGACGATGATCCGCGGAATCCTGGAACGCGCGGGATACGACATCGTTGGTGAAGCAGAAAACGGACGGGAAGCGGTCGAGAAGTACGACGAACTGCGTCCTGAGCTCGTGCTCATGGACATGGTGATGCCCGAGATGGGCGGCCTCGACGCCGTGCGCGCGATCCGCAAGAAGGATCCCGCGGCGTGCGTGGTGATGTGCAGCGCGATGGGACAGCAGGAACTGATGGAGGAGGCGATTCGTGCGGGTGCGATGGGGTTCATCCTCAAACCGTTCAGCGCGTCTCGTGTGCTCGAAGCGATCAACGACGCGGTGAGTTGACATGCGCGCCACCCGTGAACTCGAGGTCCTCGAACGCGACGCGCTGCGGGAGGTGGCGAACGTCGCGTCGGCTTACGCCGCGACGGCGCTGGCCGGACTCGTCGGCCGGCGGACGATGATCACCGTGCCAAAACTTTCGGTCACCGCGATCGAGGAGATTCCGCAGCGACTCGGCTTCGGCGACGGCCGCGCGGCGGTCGCCGTGATGCATCTGCTCGGCGACATCACCGGTTCGTTCATATTCGTGATGCCGGAGGAAAAGGCGCGGATGCTGAGCGGCCTTCTGCTCGGCGGCACGTCCGCGCACAGCGGACCGTTCGATGCCATGGCGCGTTCGGCGCTGACGGAAACGGCGAACATCATTGGCGGCGCGTACGCGGGTGCGCTCGGGACGATGACACGCCGCATCGTCATGCTGTCGGTGCCCGCGTTCGGCGTGGAACCGCCCGATGCCGTGCTCTCGAAGCATCGCGGCGCCAACGACGACCATATCGGCCTCTGCATCGAGACGAACCTTACGTTCGACGGCGCAGGGTGCGAGTTCGGGGCGCACATCGTGCTGCTCGCGACGGCGGAGGCGCTGGAAGAAATCGTCCGGGCGCTCTCCGCGTCATAAGCAGTTCGCCGCTACTGGCTTCGCAGCGCCGTCAGCGGATCGACGCGCGTTGCGCGGCGCGCGGGCAGCAGGCACGCGAACATGCCCGTGATGAACAGCACCACCACGACTCCTCCGAATACCTGGGGGTCACGCGGCTGCACTTCGAACAGCACGACGGACGTCGCCTGTCCGATTACCGCCGCGAGTCCCAGGCCGAGCGTGATGCCGAGTCCGAGCTGCCACACGCCCTGCCGGAACACCATCCGAATCACCTGGCCGGCTTGCGCGCCGAGCGCCATCCGAATGCCCACTTCCTTGGTGCGCCTGCTCACTGAGAACGACATCACCGCGTAGAGTCCGATCGCGGCGAGAAAGAGCGCGATTCCGCCGAAGATCATGAACATCGTGCCGAACACGCGGATGTACCACAGCGGACGCGCGAGCGCCTCGTCCATCGAGTAGACCCAGTACAGCGGAATGTCGGCGTTCAGCTGCGCCACAGACTGACGAACCTGCTGCGTCACGTTCATCGGCGGACCCGATGTTTGAACGATGATGCTCACGAAGCTCGCATGATGCTGCGATAGCGGCGCAAAGTACGCCGGGACGCGCGGATGCGATGCGTCGCCGCTGAACATCGTCGGAACGACTCCGACGATCGTCATCCACGGATTCGTGCTGGTGAGTCCGCCGATCCTGATCCGCCGTCCGATCGCGTCGGTGCCCGGAAAATACTTATCCGCGAACGCTTTGTTGACGACGGTAACCGGAGCGGCATCGACTCTGTCCGATTCGTTGATGCCGCGGCCTTCGAGCAGCTTCACGTCGAATGTCTCGAAATATCCCGCGCTCGCCGAATACCAGCGCGACGTCGGCACGTCGCGCGCCGCCGCATACGACTTGCCCTCGATCATCACCGGTCCGTCGTTGGAACCGGTGCCGGGAAGATTCGAAGCGAGCGCTGCGCCCTTCACGCCCGGAAGCGCGGCGAGATTCCGGCGGAGCTGCTCCATCAGCTGGCGCTGCGCCGTCGTGTCGTTGTATCCGACGGGGAAGCCGATTCGCGCGGTGAACACATTCTGCGTGCGGAAGCCGGGGTCCATCGTCTTGAGCTTGGTCACGCTCTTGATCATGAGGCCGCTCGCGACGAGCAGCCCGCAGCTCACCGCGATCTCGAACACGACCAGTGCGCGGCTCATTCGCCCCATCTTCAGACTCGACGAGCCGCGATTCTCATCCTTCAGCACTTCATTGATGTCGGTGCGCGAAGACTGGATCGCGGGTATCGCGCCGGAGAACAGCGTCGATACGAGCGCGAGTAAAATCACGAATGCGAGCACCGGCGGGTGAAGCCGGATGTCGATGAAGAACGGCGGCTGGGTATCCGCCAGCGAACGATTGAACAGCGTGATCGCGCCGAGCGCGAGCGCCGTGCCGCCGAGCGCGCCGCCGGCGGAAAGAACGAGCGCCTCGGTGAGGAACTGTCGCACGACGGCTCCGCGCGAGGCGCCGAGCGCCGTCCGAATGCCGACTTCCTTCGTTTTGTGCGCGGCGCGGTCGAGGAGCAGGTTCGCGACGTTTGCGCACGCAATCAAGAGCACGAGAAACACCGCGCCGAGCATGGAATAGAGCAGCTGATGCGGCTCAGGCCCGATGTACGCGTCGACGAACGGCTTTACGTCGGCCGTGTAATTTTCGTTCGACTCCTTGAACTCGACCGACAGCTGTTTCGCGATCGACGAAAAATCCATCGCGGCCTGATCGACGGTCGTGCCCGGCTTGAGCAGTCCCATCACGTTCAGCGACTGGCCGTCGGTGCGCTTTCCGGCGAGCGGATCCTGCTGCAGGGGCATCCAGATGTCGGCGTTGTCGGGAAACGCATACTTCTCCGGAAGCACACCGACGATGGTGAACGGCTGGCCGTTTACCCGCATCACCCGATTGAGCACCGACGCTTCGCCGCCGAAACGGGTCTTCCATACGCCGTAACTGATCAGCGCGATTTTCGGCCCGTTCGGAACATTGTCATCCGGCCGGAACACGCGCCCGAGAACGGGCTGCGTCTTCGCAATGTCGAACATCGATGCGGTGATCCATGCGCCGGTGTATCGCTCGGCTTGTCCGACGCCGCTCACATTCGTCGTGCCTGACGTATAGCCGGCGATGGACGACATTGTGTGCTGTCGCGCGATGTAGTCGGCGTAGTCCGCCATCGGCACGGCGTCGCGCTGCGATCCGTTGATGGTGCTGTTGCGATAGATGGCGACGATACGATCGCCATTCGGGAAAGGCAGTCCCTTGAGCATCACGCCGTAGACGATGCTGAACATCGTCGTCGTCAGCCCGATCCCGAACGTCAGCGCGATGATCGCGACGATCGTAAGCCCCGGACTCTTGATGAGGGATCGGAACCCGTAGCGGATGTCTCGAAGAATTGACTGCACAGGCGGCTCGGTTCGAATGGTGTGCGAACCGTACGCCTCTCATCGCGTTGGGTTTCAGATTTACGCGCGAGAACTGCGTTTCAAAATGACTCTCATCCGCGTAAACCCGCGAAGACCCGTGGCAAGCTCCAGACTATTGCTGCGGATTTTTGCGGGTTTTCGCGGGTGCGCTAGAACTGCAGCGCCTTCAAATAATCGTAGTTCTGTTTCATGCTCGCGAGCTCGTCCTTCGGATTTTCCTGTTCTACGTAGCACGGTTTCTTCTGCACATCGGGAATCGCGGCGAGCAGCGCGCGCAGATTCATCCGGCCTTTGCCGAGCTCGGTGTCGTGCGTTCCGTCTGCGACGACATCCTTTATATGAAAGCTCCAATACCGGTCGCGGTGATCCATCAGATATTTCATGGGATTTCCACCGCCGACTTCCATGTTGCCGACATCGAGCTGCAATCGCACGCGTGACGGATCGGTCCGCTCGATGAACAAATCGTACGGCACCACGCCGTGGATCGGCTTCACCATCTCGGGTTCGTTGTGCAGCGCGAGCCAGATGCCCGCGTGCCGCGCCAGATCGCCGGCGGCGTTAAACCGGTCGGCCCATTGCCGCCATGCGTCCATCGACGTCTTCGTTTCCTCCGGAAGACTCGGGACGATCAGATACTGATGGCCGAGCAACTTCGCGTTCGCGAGGCTCCTGTCCCAGTCTTTGAGCAGCGCTTCGGGCGCGATGTGCGCAGACGGCGCCTTGAGTCCCGTTTGCTTGAGCGTCGCACGAACCTGCTCCGGCGTGCGGCCGAAATTGTCGAAGCTCCAGAGCAGTTCCACATCGTTGTATCCCATCGCGCGCACCGCCGCGAGCGTGCGCTCGGGATCCGCTTTCATTGCGTTGCGCACGGAGTACAGCTCGAGACCAACGCGCCAGAGATAATCGGCGCGCGCGGGAATTCGCGGCAGAAACGCGGCGCCGGCGAATGTCGCGCCGAATGCGCGGACGAAATCGCGGCGCCTCATTTCCGCCCCGTCACCGTGCTGATGAGCTGCTTCACACTGTAGATGCGCCCCGCGCGGATCACGGTCTCGACTTTCTCGATGTCCTTCACGTGTTCGGCGGGTTTTCCGTCGACAATGATGATGTCCGCGACTTTTCCGTTGACGATGCTGCCGTAGTCTTTGTCGTCTTTCATCACGCGCGCGCTGCCGATCGTCGCGATCTGCAAGACTTTCGGCGCCGGAATCCCCGCCATCTCATACAGTTCGATCTCGCGATGGTATGTCGTGCCGAACGTATTGTCCGTGCCGGCGACGAGCGTCACGCCTCCGTCGTAGAGACGTTTGATCAAATGCATGTACGCCGTATCGGCCTTGAGCTGATTCGTCGAACCGCCCGCGCCTACGATCGAGGCGCCGCCGCCGATCCACAGATTGAACGTGCCGTCGATCACGGTATTGTGATCGTGCAGCAGCTTGATCAGTTCGGTCATCGGCGCGCCGTTGACATCGATGTTCGGCGCAACAGCCGTCGCCACGGCCGAGTAGGCGCGCATGGTCGGCACGTAGAGCGAATCCTGATAGAACGTCGAGAACAAAAACGCCGCGTGCTGGATTTCGTCATAGCCGAGCAGCACCGCTGCGGGCACGCTGAGCCCGCGCGGAATGTGCCCGCTGAGGCGCATACCGCGCTTGTGCGCTTCGGCGGCGATGCCGGGGACGAGATCCTGCTGCACGATGTTGTACAGCTTGATCTGTTTGTAACCCGCCGAGTCATAGCGCGCGATGTAGGCGCGCGCTTCATCGGCGGTCGTCGCGATGACCTCCGTCGGACCGGCCCACGCGCCGGGCCCTTCGATGAAACCGGCGAGCACGACGCGCGGCGATGCGAGCAGGCCGAGCCGTTCGCGGTCGCGCTGTGATGTCGCGACATCCATGTCCGCGGCCATGTCGCGCACGGTCGTGAGTCCCTGCGCGAGCTGATACAGACTTCCCTGCGACTGGTTGTCGAGCTGGAGATGCGTGTGCATTTCCCACAGCCCGGGCATCACTGTCTTGCCCGTCGCGTCGATGACGGTCGCGCCGGCCGGAGTTGCGATGGATGCCGCCGGACCGACTTCGGCAATTCGATCGTTCCGAATCACGACGCTCGTATTCGGCCGCACCACGCCCGACTCGCTGTCGAACAGATCGCCGTTCTTGATGATCACGCTTGCGCCTCTCGGCGCTGTGATCGTTTTCGCAAGCGCCTCGGCCTGCGCATTCCGATATTTGATTTCAATCGCGCGCAGCGCCGGCAGCGAAGCCTCGGCGCCGGGCCGCACCGTGATGAACCACTGCACGTCGGTCGCGAATAGCCCGCCTTTGTCATCGAGCCAGACGCCGCGCGGATTTGGATCCGTGCCGCTGAAAAGCATCACCAGCCGGACGTGCGTGCGGCCACTGCTTGTCGGCACACGCGTTTCGCCGACGATCTCCGCGTGCGCGGCGCCGCCCTGCGCGAATGTTCCGGTCATCTTCGGCTGCTTCAGCAGATAATTCGCCAGAAGCATCTGGTCGTAGGGAGCGCCCGTGCGACCCGCCAGATACGAGCCCGGCTCGAACTTGAGCGCCCTTGGGCTGCCGCCGGTCCCCTGTGAGAAACGCACCGAGTCGCCGCGCAGCTCGAACGATTGCAGGGCCGGGCCCGCGACGCCGTCCGCGGCAATCGTGCGAACATCGCCGGATACAATCTGCTTCGCCGCGTTGTACCGGTATCGGGTCTCCAGTCGCGTGCCACGATTTCGGTCGGTGAAGATCCATCGGGCGACGGTCGAGTCGCCGGCGGTAACGACGGTCATGTCGCCCGCCCGGCGTCCATGATTGAGCACGACGTACGAAGTCGAATCGAGCGCGGCCGTCGTCGCCGCGAGCGCGAGTGTCAGAAACGTGCCGATCACTTGAGTGCTCTCCACGTGGCAGGGTCTTCCGAGCCGAGCACCCACACGGAATAGCCGCGCAGGTGGTATTTCGTCACCAGGCCGAGCTTCGTCATGAATGCGCGCTCGTCTTCGATCCAGAGATGCTGAAAGACGTCGTGCTCGCTCCACGATGCGGTCGGCGCTTTCTGTACGTCGTCCCACGCGGATTTGATTCCGCTCTTCGCGAGAATCTCCCGGGCGCGCTCGTATGAAATATCGTCACCGCGCATGCGCGATCCGTTGATCGAATCGTACGCGGGATACCACCAATCGGAGTACCCCGGAATTCCGAGCGAGATTTTCTCAGGCGGCATGCCGAGCGACAGCACGTACTTCAGCGACTGCTCGATCCACGGGAATCCGCCGACGGGACCATCGGGCGATCCGCCGGTGTGCTGGGCGTACGTCATGTACGAGATGAAGTCGAGCGTGTCCGCGAGCGCCTTGTAGTCGTAGACCGCGCGCCAGTTGTCGTAGATCCATTTGTGGTACGAAGTCGGCCCGGGATCCTCACCCGTGCGCGGAACGACCGCGGCGCTGAGGGTGCAGCCGGCACGGTGAACGGAATCGACCGCGGTGCGCGTGAACGAGGTGAACGCGTCTTTGTCGCGCACATGCACGTTCTCGATGTCGAACTGGATTCCGTCCAGGTGCTCGTCGCGGCAGAGCGCGGCGAGGCTGTGAAGCGCGCTGGTTCGAGCGTCGGGATTCGTGAGGATGCGGTGTATCGAGGGCTGATCGAAGCCCGGGTTCATGACGAGCGGCACGAGCTTCACGTGATGGTCTCGCGCGGCCTGCACCATCCGCGGGTCCATATGCCCGGTGATGATCCCGTTGCTGTCGAGCGAGAACACCTGCGGCGAGATGATTGAGATCTGATCGGCGTGCGCGAGAAATCCCTGCGTGCTCGACTCGCCGCGCGCGTACCACAGCGCCTCGAGCTTGTGCGGCGCAAAGTGCTGCGGCGCGCAAGCGGCGGTGGCGAAGATCGTGACGGCGGTGAGGATCCGCTGCATGCCAAAAAGTAGCACCGGCGCGAAAGCTGGCAATCAGCGCGCCCCGCGACATCTTACGTGTGATGAGCGAAATCGAATCCGCCTTCCGCGAATACCGCGACCCTGTGCGCGCCCTCTGCGCGCAGTTCGACGGCCGCTACTGGCAGAAAATCAGCCAGGACGGAGGCTACCCGACGGCGTTCGTTCAGGCGCTCACCGACGCGGGCTGGCTCGCCGCGCTCATTCCCTCCGAATACGGCGGCGGCGGGCTCGGCATCACCGAAGCGTCGGTGATTCTCGAGGAAGTGAACCGCTCGGGCGGAAACTCCGGCGCGTGCCACGCGCAGATGTACATCATGGGGACGCTGCTGCGCCACGGATCCGTGGAACAAAAGAAAAGATATTTGCCGCAGATCGCGTCCGGTGCGCTGCGGCTTCAGTCGTTTGCGGTCACCGAGCCCACCACCGGGACGGATACGACGAAAATCAAAACGGTGGCGGAGAAAAACGGCGACCGGTACGTCGTGAATGGACAGAAGGTATGGATCTCGCGCGTCCAGCATTCAGATCTGATGCTGCTGCTCGCGCGGACCACCCCGCTCGATAAGGTCAAAAAGAAGACCGAAGGCCTGTCGGTGTTTCTCGTGGACCTGCGCGGCGCCGAGCAGCGCGGCATGACCGTGCGCCGGATCCAGAACATGGTGAATCACGAAACGAACGAATTGTTCTTCACCGATTTCGAAATTCCGGCGGAGAGCCTGATCGGCGCCGAGGGCGACGGGTTTCGCTGCATTCTCGACGGGATGAACGCCGAGCGCATTTTGATCGCGGCCGAGTGCATCGGCGACGGCTACTGGTTCACGGAGAAATCGCGTCGCTACGCGTCGGAGCGCGTCGTGTTCGATCGCCCGGTCGGGCGGAACCAGGGCGTGCAGTTTCCAATTGCGCGCGCGTATGCGAATGTGCGCGCCGCAGATCTGATGCGATTCGAAGCGGCGCGTTTGTATGACGCGGGCAAACCGTGCGGCGAGGAATCGAACATCGCGAAACTCCTCGCCGCCGACGCGAGCTGGGAGGCGGCGAACGTTTGCATGCAGACGTTCGGCGGCTTCGGCTTTGCGGCGGAGTATGACATCGAGCGGAAATTCCGTGAGACGCGCCTGTATCAGGTGGCGCCGATTTCCACGAACATGATTCTGTCGTACATCGGCGAGCACGTGCTGGGGATGCCGAGGTCGTTTTGAGTCAGCCGCTGCCGCTCGACGGCATTCGAGTCGTCGCGCTCGAGCAGGCGGTCGTCGCGCCGTTCTGCACGCGGCAGCTCGCGGACATGGGCGCCGACGTGATCAAGATCGAGCGTCCGGGCGGCGGCGACCTCGCGCGCGCATACGACGGCGCGCTCAACGGACTATCCGCGTATTTCGCGTGGCTGAATCGCGGCAAACGCAGCATCGTGCTCGATGTGAAGGACGCCGCCGATCATGAGACGTGCGCGAAGTTGATCGCGCGCGCCGATGTGTTCGTGCACAACCTCGCGCCGGGCGCGGTCGAGCGGCTGGGATTTGGATTCGACGCGCTCGCGGAAAAACATCCGCGTCTGATCTGGTGCGGAATTTCCGGCTACGGACCTGATGGTCCGCATCGCGATCGCAAAGCGTACGACATGCTCGTGCAGGCCGAGGCGGGGATCATCTCGATGACCGGCACGGCCGATGCGCCGGCGAAAGTCGGCGTGTCGATCGCCGACATCGGCGGCGGGCTGTATTCGTACTCGTCGATTCTCGCGGCGCTGTTCAACCGCAACAAGACGGGCCGTGGCGAACGCATCGACATTTCGATGTTCGAATGCATGACCGAGTGGATGATGCCGCCGCTGAATGTTTTTCTGGGCACGGGAAAATCGCCGGCGCGCGCCGGGGTGCGGCACAACATGGTCGTGCCGTATGGCGCGTACCGCTGCGCAGATGGCGACGTACTGCTTGCGGTGCAAACCGATCGCGAGTGGCGGCGCCTCTGCGCGCAGGTGCTCGATTCGCCGGCGCTGGCCGATGATCCGCGATTTGTCTCGAATGAGCTGCGCGTCGCGAACCGCATGGCGCTAGAATCGTTGATCGATGCGCACTTTTCACAGCGCACACGCGATCAGGTCATCGCGCTGCTCGAGGCCGCCGACATTCCCACCGGTGCGATGAACGCCGTCGCCGGCGTCGCGTCGCATCCGCAGCTCGCCGCGCGCGGCCGCTGGGTCAACGTGGATTCACCGTCCGGCGAATTCTCCGCGCTGCTCCCGCCGCACAATCTTCAGGGCGCGCCGCCGCGCATGGGCGCAGTGCCGGCGCTCGGCGAGCACACGCGCGAAATTTTCGCCGAACTCGATTCGCGAAAAAGCGCTACTCGTCCAGAACCGTGACAACCACCTCGGCCTGACCCGCTTCGTCGTAGCTCACGCTCACGCGCCACGGCTGACAGCAAATCTCGCAGTCTTCCACATAAAGCTGAGACGGTCCGCTCCCGGGATCGATCGCGATCTCGACTTCCTCGGCGCAGTATGGGCAGAGCACCGTCGCCTCGGTCTGCGCGGTGCCGTCGCCTTCGGGAAATTCGTCGTCCAGGTTTTCTTCGTCGTCAGTCACAGTATCTGATGCGCGGGGAACAATGATGTGCTCCCAAGTTATACACGCGCATCATGAATCAGTTGACGTCGCGATGTCGTTACGCGGGTTGACTTCAATCGGGACGTCGTTCCGGCGGCGGGCCGCGCCCATCGCGGGGTGGCGGCCCACGACCATCTCGCGGCGGCGGACCTCGCCCATCCGGAGGCGGCCCGCGTCCTTCAAATGAATCGCGCCCGCGCGGACCGCGCCCGCCCGGCGCCCCCGGCATTCCCGGCGCGAGATCGCGAACCGGCCGGTCGTGATCGAACCGAGTCTGCTGTTCCGGTGTGAGAACATCGCGAATCTGCGCGAACGTCGTGTCACTCAGCGCGCGCAGTCGCGGCAGCACTCCGTTCATCACCGTATCCACCTTCGGCCGCTGGGCGTCGAGAATCGCCTTGATCTTCGCGTGCTGATCCTGCGTGAGGTCCATCCGCTCGAGGTACGGCGGAAGGCGGCCTGGTCCGCCTTGCGGCGGCATCGGCGCTGCCGCGACCGGCGCGCGCGAATGATCGATCGCCGCGCCGACCGCGACGCCGGCTCCGAACACCACGAGCAGCAGCAGCGTTGCCTGCCACTCCATCTTTCCGAGCGTACGAATCGCGCTTGTCATTGTCTTACCGATCCTCCACGGGCCGGTGCGGTTCCTTCGACCGATTCGGCGTATGCGGCGGGAATGCCGAGCTCTTCGGCGACTGTGCTCGATGCAAGCGATTGTGTTTGCGCTGCCGGGCCCGTGCGCACGAGCAATGCGATCGCCGCCGCCGCCGCGAGACCGGCGAGCGCGAGCACAGGTCTGCGCCATGCGAGCACGACACGCACGACCGTTCTTTCACCGCCACCACGCCGGCGTTCGAGTTCTGCCTCGCCGCGTCGCGTGGCCGTGGCGACGAGCGCGTTGAAGCGATCCGCCGAAATCGACGGTCCGAGTGACGAAAAATCGACCGGCGATTGCTCGTCCAGTTGTTCATCCATCGCGCATATCTCCCAAGTGGCGGCGCAGAATTTTTCGCGCCGCGAACAAATGCTGCTGTGACATTCCTTCGGAGCATCCGACGATGCCGCCGATTTCCTTATGCGTTCGTCCGTCGTGATCGTGGAGCAGGACGACAGAGCGTTGGGTGGCACTCAGCAAATCGAGTCCCGCAAGCAGTTTCGTCCGCAGCTCTTCGTTTTCCGCCGCCCTCATCGGGTCGTCGGCGCCTGAGGTCATTTCAGGCGCAAGCTCATCGGTGTCGCGCACGCGTCTCGCCTCGCGCGCATTGAGCGCGCGCCGCCGCGCGATCTGACCGAGCCACGCGCCAAATCGGTCGGCGTCGCGGCATTCTTCCAGGCGTTCCAGTGCGCGCACCATCGCGTCCTGGCACACGTCCTCGGCGTCCATCGTGTTGCGCATCACCGCGAACGCGACCGCGTATGTCGCGCGATAATGCCGGCGCACGAGCGCTTCGAACGCCGCGCTCTCTCCGGCGCGGCAGCGTGCAATGAGTTCGTCATCGGTCGGCTCAGCCGCCACGCGAGCCGGCGAGCGTGGCGATGTCTTCCATTAATCGCTTCGAATCGAGTGGCATCGTCCCATTGTACAGACCGCGAATTCTGCGCGAGCCATCGATCAGCCAGATCGTCTCGCCGTGCGTCGCCGGCGATGCAGCGGACACCGGCGTCGTCCCGAAAAAAGACTTGCGCGCCACGCGGTCGATCTCGGCGCGCGCTCCCGTGAGGAGCAGCCAGTCCGGCGCGGCGATGTGATTCGCGTGTGCGTATGCGTTCAGCACTTCGCGCGTGTCATGCTCGGGCGCGACGGAAATCGAAATGAGCTGCAGCCGGGGATCGTCGGGAAACGCAGCGCGCACCGCCGCGAGGCGGCTTTGCAAGCGCGGACACAGGTCCTTGCATGTCGCGTAAAAGAACGTCACGACAGTCACGCGACCGTTGAGATCAATCTGTGATACCGCATGCCCGTTTTGATCGGTCAGCGAAAACTCGCCGATGCGATGGAGCGATGCCGTGTCCGCGGTCCACACCGGAGTCAGCGTCGAATCCGCATAGAAAGGAAGCGCCGGCGCGCGCACGGCGGAGGTGCGCCACGCCAGCATCGCGAGCGATCCCGCGAGCAGCGTTCCAAGAATTCGCAGGCGCATCAGAGTGCTCCCCCGGCTCGGGCGCCGGTCTTGCAGTTGAGCGCGCCGAGCAGGCCGTAGCGGCGCCCGTCGCGCATTTCGTAACTGAACTGCGGCGCGCCTGCGGCGCTCCATCCCTGCTGCAAACCTGTCTCAACTCCGTCGCGAAAGCGATGCACCGTCGCAAGGTGGCCGTTGTCGTACCACTCGCGGCATGTGCCGTCGGAGAGTCCATCCTTGAACCGGCATTCGAACTGCGGCATCCCGTTCGGCCACCAGCCGCGGTGCACACCGGTTTTTACACCGTGCACATACATGCGCGATTCGGCGACATGCCCGTTGTCGTAGTGCTTCGTCACGCTGACCGCGTCGCGGTTGCACGCGCTTACGAGTGCGACGACAGCGAATAGTCCGATGATTCGCATCGTCGCCCCTCAGTTCGAGACGGTGCCGGGCGTTCCGTGGAAGCATCCCACGAGATACGGCGGCGACGACACGACGTGGTAGTGATAGATGCCGTTCGGATATTCGGCCGTCGCGTGCGTGTGGCCGTTGCAGGCGTCGAGCCCGCTCGGCGCGGCGCCGCCCGTGTCCTGAGGTCCGTAAATCGGGTAGCCGTCGAGAATGAAACCGATCAGCGCAGACTTTGAGCTCGCGGTGAGATAGAGCGGCTCGAAGTGGTAGTGATAGTTGTTCCGCATCGCCGGATGGCCATTGAACTGATCGAACGAAACGATTTCCGTCGTGAGCGGCACGCGGCCAGCGGCGTACTGGTTGAAAAACACGACGCCGTTAAGTGAGATACCGATCGCATCGAGCGGAGTGTCGCTCGGGCTCGCGGCCGGCGTGGGCACTGCGGGGATGTGAAAGACATAGTTCTGCGCCGCGATATGGCTCGGGTTGAGCGCGATGCCCGCCGTCGGCGCGACATAGTTTGCGTTTCCCACACCGAAATACGGACTCTTGTGGTTCGGAATGTCCGTCGAGTTGATGATCACCGTACTGCCCGAGAGCTGGACTGTCGCGCTGCCCGTGAACTTGTCATAGCCCGCGGGAAGCGTTGGAGCGTTCGACGTTCCGGTGTTCGTCGTCGTACCGGTCGTATTCGTACCGGTGCCGGTGGTCGTGTTCGTCGTGGCGGTCGGCGCACTTGATCCGCTTCCACACGCTAGGGTCGCGGCGAGTGCGAACGCGGTTACGGCGAAATGGCGCATGGGGCTGTCCTCGGCTTGGTGGTGGTCTCACCGAACCTGACAGGCCGAGCCTCCAAAGCATTAGTTACGACGTACGCGGGGTGTTCAACCGAGAATCTTGAAACCCACGTCGCCGCGGAGCGCCCTGTCGAACGTGACGACTGCCGACGCGCCTGCGGCCACGGCGTGCTCTCGAATGACGTAGTCCGCGAAGTCACCGGAGCCGCCTCGATACGCTGTAAGGGCTCCTCTGGCAACGCCGGGATCCGCAACAACTATCGACTCTGTATCGAGTAGCCGTTCGAGAGCATCGGCAACAGCGGCCCGAGACTGCTTCGCGCGTCGAGTGAGGACCCAGACGAGTTCGCAGAGCACAACGTCGGAGACGAACAACAGTGTTCGGTCGCGGCGAGCGCGCACGACGAGGCGTTCGACGGCGCGTGCCTGCGTGGCATCGTCCTGAATGAGAAGCCGGACAAGCAGGTTCGTGTCGAGCGCAATCATGTGGACTCGTCGTCCATACTGCCGGGGTTCATCTCTTCGATCGTGATCGGCCTCTTGAGCTTGGTCTTCAATAGCCCGAATAGGCTCTCGATAGGATGCTTGCGTGTCATCATCGACACCGATCCATCGTCCTGAACGTCGAAATAGACCTTGTCTCCGGGCTCCAAGTGCAGCCGCTCCCGAACCGCTTTGGGAATGGTGATTTGGCCTTTGGTTGTGACGGTGGATTCAGCCATACTTACCTCAGGTAAGGAATTCCTTACTAAAGGTAAGGCAATCGGTCAGTCAGTCAAGCTCGCCGTCGCAGTGAGCTAGCCGTGCGCTCAGCACTCGCCGAATTCGATCCCCGTGAAATCGTCGCGCGGCAGCCAGAAGAACAACTCGTTCCCGTCCGGATCGGTGATCACGAGAGTCGGCCGGCCCCATTCGGCACGGCGCGGGCGTATTGCCATCGAGGCGAGCTGCATGCGAAATGCATCTTCCTGTTCCTCGTCGAGGCCGATGAAGACACGCCCGCTTCCGGCGCACGGTGGCGCATCGGCCCACACCTGGTTGAGGATCAGCTCGAATCCGAGCAGGCTGACCTGCAGCACTCCGTCTTTCGAATCCCAGTCGAGCGCGAACCCGAGCTGTTCCGTGTAGAAGCGCCCCGCGCTTTCCACGTCGGCGACGAAGAACACCGTTCGCGCATACAGGTTGCTCATGACTATGGCTCCTCGGTCCGCGAGAGCATTCTCGGTCCTGGCTCGGTCATGTCGCGCATTCGCGGACGAGTTTCCTCACCTTCGCAACGCGCTCATGCAGCGGGTTGTAGCCGTGAAGATGCGTCCAAACCCATCGTTGAATTAGATAGGCCGCAGAGTCACGCTTTGGATCCGTAGGGTCGAGTAGGTTTTCGGGGCCGTATACGCCGTTGATGTCTCCGGCATCCAAGGCGAGGGTCTCGAGAATAGTCAGCGCCTGCACGGACAAACCGCCGTTGTAGCCTGCCCGCATGCACACTGAAACGGCGTACGCATCGGCAGCGTCCTCGCGTGATGGTCCGTACGCATGATGCTCAAGATAATTTGCGAGGATCGCAACCCATGCGCTCGAGTTCGTGCGGGGGAGAACTCTGCTCCAGCCGGCGAACAGGTCGAGGTGGCCAAGATCGTGATGGCCGGCTTCGTGAGCCAAGACGAACGCCACGGCGTCGTCCGTAGGTAGCCGTTCGAGCAGATGACGTGATAGATAGACGTGCCGGCCGACCGTCGTAAACGCCAGAGGAGGAGCGATCTCGAGAATCGTCGTCTCGAGTTGCACCTTCTCAGGTCGAATCTGATTCAGTCGCTCCTGAACTCGCCGGACGCGATCGAGCGCCCATGCCGCTCGTTCGATCATGAACGCATTCACGAGTTCGTGGTGAAGCCATTCAGAGAATTCCGCGCGCGGGTCGCCAACCATCCCACTACTGTCTCAGAAAATTAAGTACGACGCGATTGAACTCGGCTGGCCGTTCCATGTTGACGAAGTGTCCGACGCCGGGAAAAGTCTGTCGGCGGATTCCAGGAACTGTCGCAGCAAGCGTCTCGGCGATGTGAAGAATATCCGGCACGTCTCGATCGCCCACGATGAGCAGGGTGGGCGCGCGAATCGCGTTCGTTCTTCCGAGAGCCGGCGGCTTGACACCGCGCTCGGTCTCGCCGTGGCGAATGCGGTTCATCCAATGATTCGCGTTGTCACCCGCGATCTTTCGCATTTTCTCGGCGACCGCCGGATACGTCATCGCCAAGTGCGTGTAAAAACTGTGATTCGCCCACGCCACCGCGATCCCGACTGAGTCGCCGCGATCGCGCATTGCGCGTCCTTCCGCAAACCACGACGTGTCATCGGATGCGAACTGCCAGCCGCTGAGTCCGGGTGCGACGAACACGAGTCGGTCGACCATCTCCGGATAGGCGAGCGCGAAGTCAATCGCGATCCTGCCGCCGCCGGACAGGCCGACCAGCGACGGCCGCGCGAACCCGACCGACTGCAGCAGCGCATGCAGATCGACGTGCGCTTCGTACGGCCCCGTCTCGGGCGCAGATTTTCCGTAGCCGCGCAAATCGTACCGGAGCACGCGGTGCTCGCGGGAAAACGCGATGAACTGATCGTCCCACATTTGGCGGTCGACATTCCCCGCGTGAAGCAGGATGACCGGACTGCCGGAGCCCGTGACTTCGTAGAACAGACGCCCGCCATCGATGTCGACGTATCCCGATTCAATCCTCGGTGTGACAGGCGGCTGCGATGCTGGCGCGCCGTGACAGGCTGCGACCAGCGCAATCGACGCGAGGAACGCTTTCACTCGAGCGCGACTGGCGGTGTCTCGCCAAGCCAACGCCCCCTGATCGCAAATATCACGAGCATGGTGCCGGCCCATCCGGCGCTTCCGATGAAGCTTCCGCCGAAGCCAACGGCGATGATCCCACCAAAAATCAGAGTGAACGCATTGATCGGCGGCGAACTGCCAGCTCGTTGTGCCGCCACGCGCGCGGCCGTTCCCGGCGCGATCCGTTCCATCCACGCCGGCGGCGGTTGCTTGGGAGCGTTCGCGGACGTCGAATCGGCCGCGCGGCGCACGCGCTCCATCGTGCCTGCTGGAGCCATACTCGCAACAATCGCTATAATGCAGACGAGGACCGCTGCCACCGCGCCGACCGCGCCCAGCCAGCTGACTCCGATGTCAGCCCGGTGACCGCGCGAGCGCTGGAAGCGGCCTGCAGCGAACACACCCACCGGCGCGAAAAGCGCCAGGCCAAATGTGACTTTCGCCGCTTCGAAGAGAATTGCAATTCCAAAAATGAAGGCCACCACCCGACCGAGCCGGCGAGCCGGAGTCTCGGTCGGGATTGCACCGACGTTGCCGTCCAAGCGTGACCTCCTCTAGTTGTTGCCCCCCGCCTTCACCTGAATTCCCGCATCATTGAGCGCCTTGAGCAGTGCAGGCAATTGCTCGGTCTGCACTTTGTTCACGCGCTCCATCTGTTTTTGCAGATCCGCCGGCAGCGCCAGCAGCGTCTTGCGCTGATCGTCGGTCACGGCAAACGAAACGTTCAGCATTTCGGTGAGAGAGTTGAATCGCGCCTGAACCGTGACGACGGACTGCGCGGTCGGCAGTGCGTTTTGATCGTCGATCGGTGTGCCCGCTGGCGCGCCGCCCGCCGGCGCTCCAGCCGGTGTCGCAGCGACCGCGGTTGAATCGGCCGGAGCGCCTGCGCGTCCGCCGCCGACGCGACCACCGCCGGCTCCGCGACCGCCTCTCCCGCCACCGGCACCACCTGCGCCACCGGCACCACCGGCACCACCGGCGCCTCCACCACCACCGCCACGCCCCGCGCCCGGCGGAGCGCCGACCTGCTGGATAATTTCACCCATCTCTTTGGTGAGCGCCGCGAGTTTCGCTTTCACTTCCGGCGTCATTTTCGTCGCCGACGAATCCGCTGCGCGCCGCACTTCCGCGACTTTCCGCTGCAGCGTGTCCGCCTGCGCCTGTTTCTCGCGCAGCGTTTTCTGGAACGACGCTACGCTCAGACGGAACGTGTACAGCTGCTTCAATTCCGACTCGGCGAGCGTGACCGCCTGATCCTTGCGCAGCGTAAATGACTGCTCGAGCACCGTCGGCGATCCCTTCGACGATGTCAGCGTGAGGCGTGCCTTGTACGTGCCGGGAAGCGCGAGAAACACCGCATCACCGCCGCCGCGCCCGCCGGCACCGCCGCCGCCGCCACCACCGCCGCCTGCACCGCCCGCACCGCCCGCACCACCACCGCGGCCGCCGCGTCCACTCGCGAGAATAGTTCCCGGCGGCAGCGTATCAGTCACTACTCCAGTCAGCGGCGGACCAACGCGCATGTCCCAATACTGCCGGAACAGGCCCGGCTTGTTGTTAGCCGCCATCTGTCTCACCACAGTTCCCGACGCGTCGACAATCGAAATCGTCGCCTTCGTATCGCTCGGAATGTCGTTCAGCACATACGCGATGTGCGCGCCGACTTCCGGGTTTTGTCCCGTAAATCCGCTCGTTCCCATTCCCGAGTTGCGCGTGCCGTTCAGCTGAATCTCGAGCTCGTCGCGAATCGGAAACATGTACGCGATCTGCGCCTGCTTCGCCTGCGCGAGATGCTCGAGCGGCGCGAGGTCGTCGAGAATGTACGCGCCTCTGCCGTGCGTGCCGACGACGAGATCGTTCATCCGCGCCTGAATTTGCAAATCATGAACCGGCACGCCGGGGATTCCGCTCTTCAGCTGAGTCCAGTGTCCGCCGGCGTCGATCGACGCGAACACGCCGAACTCCGTTCCCACAAACAGCAGGTTCGGCTGGCGCGGATGCTCGCGAATCACCTGCACGCTGCCGCCGTCCGGCAGATCCGCTGAAATCGAGTTCCACGTCTTTCCGAAATCGACGCTCTTCATCACGTACGGTTTGAAATCGTTGCTGCGATGCCCGTCGAGCGTCGCGTAGATCGTTCCCTCGTTCGCTCTCGAAAACACCACTCGGCTCACGTACGTCGTATCGGGCACGCCTGGGAAATGATCGGTCTTCGTCCAGCTCTTTCCGCCGTCACGTGTGACCTGGATCAGTCCGTCGTCCGTTCCGACAACGAGAAGACCAGCCTTCAGCGGCGACTCGTCGACCGACGAAATGTTGCTGAACTCCGCGGTGCCTTCGTTGCGGCCGAGCGCGAGTGAATCGGGAACCGCGCCGCGCATCGGAAGTTTGTTGCGGTCGATCCCGCGCGTGAGATCGGGGCTGATCGTCGTCCAGCTGTCGCCGCGATCCGTGCTGCGGAACAAATAATTCGCCGCCATGTACACGACTTTCGGATCGTGGCGCGAAGGCACGATCGGCGCGCTCCAGTTGTAGCGATGCGTCACTTTCTCGGGCGGCACCGGCTTGATGTTCTTCGCCTGACCCGTGCGCTGATCGTAACGCACCACTCCGCCGCCCTGCATTTCCGCGTAGACGAGATTGTAGTCGAGCGGATCTGGCACGGCATAAAATCCGTCGCCGCCATGCATGCGGAACCAGTCGGCGTTCGACGGTCCGAACGTCGTGCGCGTGCGGTTCGGGCCGCCCCACTGCTGATTATCCTGCAAGCCGCCGTACACGTTGTAGAACGGCTGCGCATCGTCGACGGCGATCGCGTAGTACTGCGCGGCGACGAAATTTTCCGAGTGTCCCCATGTGCGGCCGCGATCGAACGTCGTGTAGAGTCCGCCGTCGCCGCCGAGGATCTGATGCTCGGATGCTTCCGGATCGATCCAGAGCACGTGATGATCGCTGTGCACGCCGCCACCGGCGAAGTTCACCCACGTTCTGCCGCCGTCGTTGGACTCGCGCGACGCGGCGCTGAGGCTGACGACGTGTTCGGGATCGGTGGGATCGCACCGGATCTGACTGTAGTACCACGCCGTGCCGTTCACGGTGTTGACCTGACGCCAGGTCGTTCCGGAATCGTCGGTGCGATAGATGCCGTTTGCTGCGCCCTTCGCGTGGATTACCGCGTAGACCGTCGACGGCTTTGAATGGCAAACGCTGAGACCGATACGGCCGAGT
>DASYSH010000387.1:0-6265 GCA_036003525.1 Gemmatimonadaceae bacterium
GGTAACCGTCGAAGAAGGTCGGGCGACCCGAATTCAGGGCGACCCCGGCCATCCGTTCACCGCCGGATTTCTCTGCGCCAAAGTCAATCGCTATCTGGAGCGCACGTATCATCGCGACCGGCTCACCACTCCACTGAGGCGCGTCGGGCCGAAAGGGAGCGGCCGGTTCGAACCCGCAACCTGGGACGAAGCCCTCGACGCCATAGCCGCAAAGCTGGGTGAAATCGCGGAATCTCCCGACGGACCACAGGCGATCCTTCCGTATTCGTACGCGGGCACGATGGGACTCGTCCAGGGCTCGTCGATGGACCGCCGGTTCTTCAATCTGCTCGGCGCATCGAAACTCGATCGCACGATCTGTTCGATGGCGGGCACGGTCGGCATGCAGATGACCGTCGGCGCGAGCATCGGCGCCGACGGCGAGGGGCTCCCTCAAAGCGACCTCGTGCTGCTGTGGGGAACGAACACGCTCACGGCGAATCCGCACCTCTGGCCGTTCGTCCGCAGAGCGCACGAGAACGGCGCGCGCGTCATCGCGATCGATCCCATCCGCACTCGCACGGCCGACCAGTGCGACGAGTGGATCGGAATCCGGCCCGGCACCGACGCGGCGCTCGCACTCGGAATGATGAACGTGATTTTCGCGGAAGGTCTTCAGGACGACGACTATCTCGCGAAATACACACTCGGAGAGCAAGAACTTCGCGCCCGCGCCGCGGAGTACACGCCGGCGCGCGTCGCGCAAATCACCGGCATTCCGGAGGCGCGCGTCATCGAACTCGGCCGCGAGTACGGCCGCGCAAAGGCCGCCTTCGTGCGCATCAACTACGGGCTGCAGCGTCACGCGGGCGGCGGCATGGCCGTGCGCACCATCGCATGCCTCCCGGCGGTCACGGGACACTGGCGACGCGCGGGCGGCGGCGTGCAGCTCTCGACGAGCGCGAATTTTCAGTTCAACAAAAAAGCGCTCGAGCTGCCCGAGCTCTCGAAGACACCGGTGCGCCTCATCAACATGATCCGGCTCGGTGAGGCGCTCACGCAAAATGACGCCGGCGTCGGCGGACCGCCGGTGAAAGCGCTCATCGTGTACAATTCGAATCCGGCCGCCGTCGCGCCCGACAGCAACGAAGTGCTGCGGGGGCTCGGGCGCGAAGATTTGTTCACCGTCGTGCTCGAACATTTTCAAACCGACACCGCGGACTGGGCCGACTGGGTACTCCCGGCGACGACCCAGCTCGAACACTGGGATGTGCATTTCTCCTACGGCCATCTGTACGTCACGCTCAACAAGCCCGCGATTGCGCCGATCGGAGAGGCGAAGCCGAACAGCGAGATCTTCAGGCTGCTCGCCGCGCGGATGGGAATGACGCATCCGTCGCTGCGGGACGATGACGTCACGCTGATCCGTCAGGCGCTCGACAGCACGCACGACAAGATGACGGGAGTCACGTTCGACAAGCTGATGGCCGACGGCTGGGCCCGGCTCAACGTGCCCGTGCCGTACGTTCCGTTTTCAGAGGGTGGATTTCCGACGCCGAGCGGAAAGTGCGAGTTCGTCTCGGAGCGGATGAAAGGAATGGGTCTCGACCCGCTCCCCGCATTCACGCCGCCGTACGAATTTCCGGACACCGCACCGGAGCTCGCGTCGCGCTTCCCGCTCACGCTGATCTCATCGCCGCGGCACCAGTTTCTGAACAGCTCCTTTGTCAACGTCGACTCGCTGCGGCGCAACGCCGAGCCCGAGGTGCTCCTCCACCCGAACGATGCGGCACGGCGCGGAGTCGGCGAGGGAATGCGCGTGATCATCGAGA
Organism: Gemmatimonadaceae bacterium; assembly: GCA_036003525.1. Lineage (GTDB taxonomy): Bacteria > Gemmatimonadota > Gemmatimonadetes > Gemmatimonadales > Gemmatimonadaceae > Fen-1231. The sequence goes on from DASYSH010000387.1 coordinate 1,812, forward strand.
ACGATCGCGGGCACTTCACCGGCATCGCAAAGGTCGGCGACGGCGTTCGCGAAGGCGTCGTGTGGGCACCGTCCATCTGGTGGATGAAACTCACCGTCGACCACGCAAACGCGAACGCCACGACCTCGCAGCGCGAGACCGATTTGGGGCACGGACCGGTCTTCTACGACAACCTCGTGGAAGTCTCGCCCGCAGACTGAACACTTTTGTGCCAGATTCAGTCTCTACCTTTTCAACCTGATCGAGTACGAACTGTGGCTCAGCTTCCCAATACGCTTGGCGCCCTAAAACGCTCTCCTTTTGCCTCTGCCGAGCGGGCGCATCGCTCGGTGAAGGATGAAATTCGCGCGAATCTTCTCGCGCGCATCGCGGCCGGCGGCCCGCTCTTCACCGGTGTGCTCGGCTACGACGAAACCGTCATGCCGCAGATCGTCAACGCGCTTCTCTCGCGGCACAACTTCATCCTGCTCGGCCTCCGCGGCCAGGCGAAGTCACGGATCCTGCGGTCGCTGACAACTCTGCTCGACGATGCCATGCCGGTGGTCGCGGGAAGTGAAATCAACGATTCGCCTTTCCAGCCGATTTCAAAGTTCGCGCGCGACCTCATCGCCACCGCAGGCGACGACACGCCTATCGCGTACGTCGATCGCGATCAGCGGTTCGTGGAAAAACTCGCGACGCCCGACGTGACCGTCGCCGACCTGATCGGCGATCTCGACCCGATCAAGGCGGCGCGCGGTGGGCACATCCTCTCCGATGAGCTCACCATTCATTACGGAATGCTGCCGCGCGCCAATCGCGGCATCTTCGCGCTGAACGAACTTCCGGATCTCGCGGGCAAGGTGCAGGTCGGACTGTTCAACATCATGCAGGAAGGCGACGTGCAGATCAAAGGCTATCCGATCCGCCTCCCGCTCGACGTCCTGCTCTGCTTCACCGCGAACCCCGAGGATTACACCGCGCGCGGCAAGATCATCACGCCGCTCAAGGACCGCATCGGCAGCGAGATCATCACGCACTATCCGGAAGACGTCGCACTCGGCGTCGCGATCACGCGGCAGGAGGCGTGGACGGTGCGCGGTCCGAAACCGGCGCGGATTCCGCCGTTGCTCGCGGAGCTGGTCGAGCGGATTGCGTTTGAAGCGCGCACGGACAAGCGCATCGACCGCCGCTCGGGCGTCTCGCAGCGCCTGCCGATCAGCGTGCTCGAAAATGTCGTATCGAACGCCGAGCGCCGCGCGCTGAGGCTCGGAGAGAAGGAGGTCGTGCCGCGTCTGGCGGACGTGTATGCGGCGCTCCCGGCCATCACCGGAAAGATCGAACTGGAGTACGAGGGCGAGCTCGTCGGCGGCGCGGCCATCGCGCGCGAACTGATCCGCCGCGCCGCCGATGCGACGCTCAAGGCGCACGCGCCGCACGCGGATACGGACGACATCGTCATGTGGTTCGACAGCGGCGCCGCGCTGCAGGTGACGGACGAAGCGCCGTCGGCAACGCTGCGGCTGGCATTCGACACCGTGCCCGGACTGATCGGATTGATCATCGAGCACGATCTCGCCGATGAACGCGACGACGCGCTCATGGCCGGCGCGTGCGAGCTGGTGCTCGAGGCGCTGGTCGCGCGGCGGAAAATTTCGCGCAGCGACGCGGGGTCGTACACCCGCGCCGCGCGCGATGAGCCGCGCCGGCGGCGCGGCGGCGGCGAAGAACCCATGGGCGGGATGTCGGCATAACGCGTGCGATTTCCACGCCTCGGAATTCGCGCACGCCTCACACTGCTGACGCTGGCGCTTCTCACGCCGATGGTCGCGATCGCGGCATGGCATTTTTCGGAGCAGCGCGCCGATTCGCAGACGCACATCGAGGAGCGCAGCGCTGAAGTTGCGCGGCTGATTGCTTCGCGCGCCGACGAATTCGTCCGCCGCACGGAGGTCACGCTGGAGGCGGCCGCGCTGCTGACGCGCGTCGATCCGCCCGACAGCCATTTCAACGACAGCGTGCTCACGCTGCTGGAAAAACGCGCCGTGAACGGCATCGGCACGCTGAACGTGCAGCTGGTCGACGGCCCCAACATCGGGTCCTCGAATCCCGTGCTGGCGGCGCGGCGCTCATTCTCGGTGCTCGGGCGCCGCTATTACACGGAGGCGCTCCGCACGGGGAAATTCGCGGTGGGCGAGCCCGTGCGCGGCCAGCTCGATTCGACGCGATGGATGGTCGGATACGGTCTGCCGATCCGCGGGCGCTCGGGGAAATTCGTGGCGGTCGCGTACGCGTCGTACTGGCTCGACTCGCTGCGCTACGTCGGCGACGCCGGCACCCTTCCCCAGGGATCGGTCGTCACCGTCGTGGACGACCGCGGACGCATTGTTTTTCGCTCGGTCGATCCGGGGAAGTTTGCCGGATTGGATGTGAGCAAGCGCGCGGGATTCGATGAAATGCTCGCCAAGCCGCGCGGCGTGATGACCGGGGTCAGTGCGCTCGACAGCATCGACCGCGTTCGCGCGTGGGAGCATGTGGAACGCGCCCCCTGGTTCGTTGTCGTCGGCATCGCGACATCCGAAGCCGCGCTCCAGCAATCCGCGCGGTCGCGCGACGAGCTGCTGATCATCGTGCTGACGGTCGCGCTCGCACTGCTGATCGCCGCCCTGGTCGCCGGCCGCATCAGCAGTCCGGTCATCGCGCTCACCGCGGACGCGCAGGCGATCGCCGGCGGCGACCTCGCGCGGCGCGGCGAGGTGACGAGCACGAGCGAAGTCGGCACACTCGCGACGGCGTTCAATCAGATGGCCGAGACCGTCGAAAAGCAGACGAAGGCCCTCACGGAGAACGAGCGGCGTTACCGGCTCGTGTTCGAGGGAAATCCGCTGCCGATGTGGGTGTGGGAAGTTTCGACACGGCGCTTCCTCGCGGTGAACGACGCCGCGGTCGCGCGGTTCGGATATTCACACGACGAATTTCTCTCGATGACCGCCCGCGACGTGCGGCCGCCCGGCGACGTTCAGCATTTCGAGGATCTCGTCAGCGGCCCGCTCGCGCGCCGCAACGAAACGGGCATCTGGACGTACCGCGTCAAGTCCGGCGACACGTTCGAAGCGGAGATCTATGCGTCCCCGATCAGCTGGGGCGGACGCGACTCGTATCTGGTCGTCATTCACGACATTTCCGAGCGGTTTCGCGCGGAAGCCGCGCTCGCGTCATCGCAGGCGCAGCTGCGCCAGATGCAGAAAATCGAAGCCGTCGGCAGCCTCGCCGCGGGCATCGCGCACGACTTCAACAATCTGCTCACCGCGATCATCGGCAGCATGGATCTCGCGATCGCATCGCTCCCGGAAGAACACGAGGCGACGGACGAGCTGCGCCACGCCCGCGGCTCCGCGATGCGCGCGACCGATCTCACCAAGCGGCTGCTGACGTTCTCGCGGCAGAAGGTCTCGGCGCCGCTTCTCGTCGATGTCCGCGATATCGTCCGCGGAATGCAGCCGCTGCTCGTGCGCACGCTCGGCGAACAGGTGAAACTCGACCTGCGCCTCGACCGTTCGCCGGCGACCGTGCGCGCGGATCCGAGTCAGCTCGAACAGGTCGTGCTGAATCTGCTCGTGAACGCGCGCGACGCGATGCCGAACGGCGGCTCCGCCGTAATTCACGTGCACCTCGTCGCGCCGGAATCGGCGCCCGCCGGACTGGCGGCGCAGCGCTGGGTGCTGCTCGCGGTAACGGACAACGGAATGGGAATGGACGCGACGACCGCGGACCGGGCGTTCGAGCCGTTCTTCACGACCAAAGAGCGCGGAAAAGGAACCGGACTCGGACTGCCGATGGTATTCAGCATCGTGCAGGCCGCCGGCGGCCAGGTGCGGCTCCAGTCGAAGGTCGACGAAGGGACCACGCTGCGTGTGTACCTCCCGTTTTGCGAAGGCGAGCCCGCGCCACGCGCGACTCCGCAGCGCGGAACCGAAGCGGTCGGCGGCGGAGAATCCATTCTGCTCGTGGAAGATGACGACGCCGTCCGGCGCGTCACGTCGCGCATGCTCGAAGGACTCGGCTTCCGCGTCATCGCCGCGGCCGGGCCGCGCCAGGCGCTCGATCTCGCGCGCGATCACATCGGCGCGATCGACGTACTGCTCTCCGACGTGATCATGCCGGGGATCAACGGCCGCGAAATGGCCGAGGCCGTGCGAAAGCTCCGGCCGGCGATGAAGGTGGTTTTTGTTTCGGGATACACGGATGATGTCGCGCTGCTGCAGCAGCTGCGGGCGCAAACATTGTTCTTCCTGCAAAAGCCATTTACGGCTCAGGCGCTGGGACAAATGGTGAGATCGGCGCTCGATGCGCCGCTCGATGACAACTGACGGTGTACGACGAGTGAACTGTTTTCCGTGTGTCGGTTAACCAAGGTTAATAATCAGTCCTGACCACGAGCGCGGTCGCGCGGCACGTAGTCAGGACCGATTGCA
>DASYSH010000388.1:0-3536 GCA_036003525.1 Gemmatimonadaceae bacterium
GGTCCCGGTGCTGCTCGGCATCGCGATCTTCATTTGCATCCTCGGCACCGTCGGCATGGGCGCATGGCCCGCTCCGTGGGTCGGTGCCACGCAGCGCGCCGCGGCCAGCGTCTTCAACTCGCCGTCGGCGTCGACAAAATAACTCTCGAAAAGGGGTAGGCCCGCTTTTGCGCGTCCGCCGGTGGGCGGCTGCCTCATCGTCCGTTACGGATAGAATCTCGACTTCCACCCTATGGATCCGTACCGGTGGCGCAAGCTGTCCGCGATTTTCAACTCGGCGATGTCTCATCCGCCGGAGGAGCGGTCCGCCTTTTTGCGCCGGGCGTGTGTTGATGATTCGGAGCTGCGCGCAGAAATCGAATCACTCATTGCCGACGATGCAAGGACTGCAGATTGGAAGTTGACGACAACCATCGGCAACTACCGTATCGAGCGATTGCTGGGCAGCGGCGGAATCGGGTCAGTGTTCCTCGCGCACGATTCCGTTCTGCACCGTCGCGTGGCTGTGAAGGTGATCCATGGCCTCGATGATGCCGAGTTGTCCCGGATGCGGTTACTCCGCGAAGCCCGCAGTGCTGCTGCCCTGAACCACCCAAACATCTGCGTCGTTCATGAAGTGGGCGAAGCGGACGGCACGCCATTCATTGCTATGGAATACGTGGAGGGGTCATCGCTCCGCCAGTTGATCGATGCAGGTCCGCTCCCAGTCACAGACGCGATTCGTTACGGAATGCAGGCGGCCGATGCGCTCGCGCACGCGCATGAGCAGGGCGTTATTCACCGCGACTTCAAGGCGGCGAACGCTATCGTCACTCGCACTGGGTGGTTGAAAGTTGTCGACTTCGGTCTGGCTCGACGTACGGATCCGCTGTTGTCCGAGGCGACTACGATGCCGTCTCTGGTGCAGAGCGGTGTGGTGGCGGGTACACCGTACGCGATGGCTCCCGAGCAGGTGCGTGGCGAATCGGCGGACGCGCGGTCCGACATCTGGGCCCTTGGCGTGTTGCTGTACGAGATGGTGGCCGCGCAGCAGCCGTTCCAGGGCGCCACCGTTCCCGAAATGTTTTCTGCGATCCTGCGAGATGCACCGACGCCTCTACCTTCGAGCGTTCCCGCCGAGCTGAAAGACGTCATTTCACGGTGTCTCGAGCGCCAAGCGGCGCACCGATTCGCGACCGCCCGTGAGGTTCGCGACGCGCTCGAGCGGATTCACCTGCGGCGCCCATGGTTCGGTACGTCTGTGTCACCGCGGCGCGCGTCGGCGGCGGGCGCCGTCATTGCGGTTGTCGTAGTCACCGCGGTGATGTCAACCAGCAATTCAGCGAACCGTTATACGCGCGCATGGTTTGCGGCGGTGACCGGCGTCGTGACGAGCCGGCCGGCCACGCCACGCGCGTCGACGACCGCCCCGATCGCGGTGAACCGGCGCGCCGTCGGCGTCATCGGATTCCGGAATGTTTCCGGACGAGCCGATGTCGCGTACATCTCGACGGCGCTCGACGAGGGAATGGCGTCCGACCTGTCGGCCGGCGATCGGCTTCGCATCGTGTCGACCGAGGAAGTGGCGCGGCTGAAACGAGACCTTCATCTGGTTGAAGGCAACACGTTCGCGCCTGACACGCTTCGTCTCGTCAAGGCCGGACTTGGAGTCGATCTGATCGTAACCGGTTCGTATACCGCTGTTGGCGTCGGGGATGGCAGACAAGTTCGGGTCGATATCCGGGTGCAGGATACAGGCTCGGGTCAAGTGATCGGTGCATTGTCCGCGACTCAACCCGAAGCGGAGCTCCTCGCGCTGATCGCTGAAACCGGCGCACAGGTCCGGCGCACGCTGGGATTGACGGGCATGGACGGCTCGCAGACCTCGGTCGCTGCGCTGCCGACCTCGCTCGATGCGCGCCGTCTTTATGCCGAGGGCTTGATCGCGATGCGCGCATTCGACGCGACCCGCGCCCGTGATCTGTTCGACCGGAGCATCGCGCGCGAACCCGATTTCGCCCTGGCGCACGTCGCCCTCGCCAACGCATGGTCGATCCTCGGCTACGACGCGGAAGCAGCGCGCGAGGCGTCGGCAGCATCATCGCTGTCCAAAGCGCTCCGCCCAGCCGATCGAACATGGATTGAGGGATTGCACCACGAGTACGCGCGCGAATGGGGAGCAGCAATCGCCGCATATCGAACGCTGGCGCGGGACTATCCGGACGATCCTGAGTACGCGTTGAAGCTCGCGAACGCACAGATCTCCGCCGGCACACCCAAAGATGCGCTCGATACCCTTACCAACCTGTCGAGAACCGTTGCCTCGGCTTCCGATGATCCGCGACTGTTGATTGCGGAGGCCGACGCGGCCGAATCTCTAGGAGATGCGGCTCGCGAAGAGAGAGCCGCGGCCAGCGGCGTCGCTGCTGCACAGCGTCAGGGGGCCACGCTCCTGGTCGCTCGGGCGTCGATCGCGTTGGGTCGCGCGCAGCAGCTTCTCACGAAGTTGCCGGAGGCGAAGGCGACGAATGAAACCGCGCGTCGCTTGTTCGAGCAGGCCGGCGATCGACGAGGCGTCGCGCGCGCGTTGATCCAGCTTGGCGCGTTGGCGCGCGAAACAGGTGATCTGAAAAGTGCGGAGGCCAGCCTTCGCACCGCAGTCGACTTGAGCCGCACTCTCGGAAACAAGCGCCAACTGGCTCAGTCTCTGAACGAGCTCGCGAACACGCTGTTTCGCGAACGACGCTTCAATGCCGCCGCCGACATGTACACGGAGGCGGTGTCTGTCAGCCGCGAGCTCGGTGACCAAGGCGTCGAGGCGCGAGCGCTGGGAAACCTCGCATCCGTTCGCTACGAACAAGGAAACATCGCCGCGGCGAACCGCCTCGACGAGCAGGCTCTGGCGATCAAACGTGCAATCGGCGATCAGCGCTCCGTCGCCTTCTCGCTCATTAACATCGCCGAGACCGCTGCGGACCTCGGGCGGCTTGATGACGCAGAGAGGATGTACACGGAGAGTCGCGCTATCAATGAGAAATTGAATGCGAAGACGGCGCTGGCCTATTCGCTGAGCGGGCTCTCGCTGGTGGCGTTGCGCCGCGATCAGCTGCCGCTCGCGCAGCAGTTGATCGAACAGGCGCTTGCATTGCGGCGCGAAGCACACGATTCGGCCGGAGTGCTCGACGCGGAGATCAGCCTCGCCAATGTGCTTCTGGAACGTGGACAGCACGACGGGGCAGCGACGGCGATCGAAGGGCTGTCCGATGCGACCAACACGCCGCCGGAGCAGGGGGCCCGCGCCGCCGCGGTTCGCGCGCGGATACTGCGTGAGCAGGGACGTGCGGCAGAAGGGCGGAAAATACTAGCCGCCGCACGGCAACTGTCAACCGAGGGATTCAGCGCGGCGACGGCGGTTGCGCTCGACCTGGAGGACGGCCGTCTGCTTGCTGCGCTCGGCGACGCCTCTACTGCTGCGAGGCGGGTGCGCGACGTTGCCACTCGCGAGAAGATGCACGGCCTGCTGGCGTTTGAGCTCGAAGCGGAACTGGTACGGTGGA
>DASYSH010000389.1:0-3575 GCA_036003525.1 Gemmatimonadaceae bacterium
CACGATGAAGTCGAGCGGATTCAGCTGTCCGAGCTCGCGCTTGCCGAACAGGCGCAGGCCGCCGACAAGACACGCATATACCACAACCGTGCGGATGATCTTTTCAGCCACGGGCACGCCGGAGACGAGCATGTCGTTCCAGATTCCAGCCATTTCGGTCATCTCGGTCACTCCGTCTCAGTAAACGCCGCGCGAATCTCGCCGCGGCACTCGCCAAATCCAATTCGCGCGGCGCCTTCACGCTCGCACCATCCGCGGAAAATCACTTCATCACCGTCCGCGAGAAACGACCGGGTTTCTCCTCCGCCGAGCTGAACGGGCTCTGCGCCGCGCCGCGCGAGCTCGAGCAGGCATCCCCGTGTTGACTGCCCGGGTCCGGAAACCGTTCCGCTTCCGAGCAGATCGCCGGGCCGCAGATTGCAGCCGTTGCTCGAATGGTGCGTGAGCAGTTGGGCCACTGTCCAGTACATCGACTCGAACGAACCCGAGGACAACCGCACCGCCGCCTGCCCCGCCTCACGCATCGCAGCGGTGCGCAGCCACACCTCGAGCGTGATCGCGAAGTTTCCATGTGATTGATCGTACGGATCGTTCAAGTATGGAAGCGGCGCGGGATCCCCCGCGGCGCGCGTGAATGCCGGCGCGCGAAACGGCTCCAGCGCGTCGAGCGTGACGACCCATGCGCCGACGGTCGTGGCAAAACTTTTTGCGAGAAACGGACCGAGCGGCTGGTATTCCCAGCTCTGGATGTCGCGCGCAGACCAGTCGTTCAGCAGGCACAGACCGAAGATGCGCTGGGGCGCGCGCGAAATCGGAACCGTCTCGCCGATCGCATTCTCTCCGCAGACGAGCGCGCCGATCTCGAGTTCGTAGTCGAGGCTTTTCGACGGTCCGTACGCCGGCGGCGCGTTCGCATCGGGCTTGGTCTGCCCGCGCGGGCGGCGCACCGGCGTGCCCGACGGAACGATCGACGACGCGCGGCCGTGGTAGCCGATGGGAACGTATTTGTAATTCGGCAGCAGCGGCGCGTCCGGCCTGAACATCGCGCCGACGTTCGTCGCATGAAATATCGACGCGTAGAAATCGGTGTAGTCGCCGATTTCCGCCGGCACGGCCATCCCGATGCGGTCCATTCCGACGACGATCGACTCGCGAAGCGCCTGCGCGCGTTTCCCTTCCGTCGTATCATCGCGAAGCAAGCGGCTCGCAGCGCGCCTGATCGCGCGCGCATCGGCGCGGCCCAGGGTGAGCAGCGCGTTGAGCGACCACGATTGCAGCGCGTCGTCGACGAGCGGGCCCAGTTGGCTGAACAGACCCGCGCGCGCCGCGGCGAGACAGTCGAGCACTGAATCACCGATCGCGATGCCGACGCGCAGCCGCTCTTCGAAATCGTGCCGGAACATCCCGAACGGAAGATTCTGGACGGGAAAATCGGTCGCGGGCTGGTTCGCGCTCGAGACCCATGACCGAAGCGCCGGATCGTGCGTTTCGTCGATCATTGCGAGATTGTTCACAGGAGTCCGATTGACGAGAGATCGGCGACGGGTTCGGCGAACGAGCACGATCCGAACGATGTCGCCGTCGACGCGCGCGCGCGACGCACGGCGTCGGCGGAGAGCGCGCGGCCGCGCCATTTCACTTCGGACGCGGTGAACGTGAGCGCATTCGCGTCGCGCTCCTCGAGCAGCGCGGCCGTTTCGCCCGCGCCCAGTCCGTCGCGCGCGAACGCCGCCGCAAGGAAAACATTCAGAAAGCCGAACATGGTGCCGCGCGCGCTCGCGGAGTCGTAGGTGAGCGGATAGCTGCCGCGCATCGCGTGGTGAAGACCGGCCGTCGCCTTGAAGGTCACGCCGCTGCCCACGCACGCCGCAAAAAATCGCGCGAGCTGTTCGGCTGTTGGAAATGCGGCGGCCTCGACGCCGCCGGTGCGCACTTTCGCGCGCATTCCGTGCCGCGCGATCGCTTCGATCAGCGCGGACGGGTCGGTCGCGACCGGCACTTCGACGTACACATCGAACGCGTCCGGTATGCTCGCGTGCAGCAGAGCCGCGTTTCGCGCAATCGCGGCGATCGCTTCAACTGAGGATCCCTTCACTTCGATTGCGCCGATGCGCGCCACAGACCCCGCGCGCAGCGCGAATTCCCCGATCGCGCGAACGTCGGCGGCAAAATCAGCGCCCGCGATCAGGGACAGTATCCATGGAGCGTCTCCAATCAGCGGCCGGACCGCGTCCTCGAACTCCGCGAGCCGCGCGACCGGCACGACGAACTTGCCGAGCGCCCATGCGTGCGGTCCCCGCCGATATTCGTCGTAACGCGCGACGGCCTCGCGCATGGATTCCGCCGCCGGCGGAAAAAGCCCCGCGTAATCCACGAGACCTCGGAGCAGCAGCCTTCGCGCATCGCTGTCGGCAGCAATATTCGTCAAGAGCGTCCGGTCCTCGGTCCTCGGTCTTCGGTCGTCGTTCCGCCGCGCCAAGTCATCCCCCATCGCGCCGTCGCGCCCGGCTCGAGCCAGTGCGCGTCGTCCCATTTTCCCAGCGCATCGCGCAGCGATTCCGGCGCGCCGAGACACGGTTCGATCGCGACCGTGCATCCGGCGCGCGTTTTTTTCGGAAACGGCCACGGCCGCTGCCGCATGCCGGGCTCCGCGTCGCTCTGCCGGTTGATGGAAATTCCAACCGACGGAATTTCCCGTCCGTGCAGATGCATCTCCAGTCGGGAATCCCCCTCCTCGACCACGACGGTCACTTCGCGCCGCGGAAGTTCGACGAACACTTTGCACGAATAGTCGCCGCCCGTCGCACCGTGCGGCCGCGAGAGGTCCACGCGTTTTCCGCCTTGCGGCCCGCGCGCGATGAGCCGCGGCCACTGATGCTCCGCGCCCGGCTTTCCGAAATCCACTCCGTGCTGCGAACACAGTTTCACCCGCGCGCCATCGGGAATCACGATCCTCGTCCGCGATGTCAGCGGAAAAATCGGGTGTGAAGACCACAAGAACGGAATGCGATGCGTCCCGGTGTTCGTCGCCGAGTAGGCGAACGCGACCCAGCCTTCCGGATGCACCGTGATGCGTCGCGTGAACCGGTACGGCAGCGCGGCGCCGTTCCACGTGCATGTCGCGGAATGGCCTTCCTGATCGGTCATGATCGCGATTTCGGGAGGCTGCGCCCACAGCTCGCCGCGGTCCGGAAGCTTCACCCAGCGCGCGCCCTCCACCCACCTCGGCAGCCGGCACGATCCCACCGTCGGAAAACATTCGTCGAATCCGCCGGCCGCTTCGAGCTCTTCATACCGCGCGCCTTCACGCGGCAGCGCGAACGGCACGTCGGGATTGTGCCAGAGCCACTGGCGCCCGCCGAGATGCACGTCGCGAACTTTGCCGCCGAGCGCCGGCACGAGCACGGCACTCGCATCGCCGCCCTGCAGCCTTGCGAATCCCGGCAGGTCGCTCAGAGAATGCTCGCGGGATCGACGCCGCGCGTGGCGAAGATGCGCGCGACGGCCTCGCCGATCTTGTTGTTCGGCGTGCTGGCGCCCGCGGTGATCCCCACGCGCAGCTCGCCCGGGGTCGA
>DASYSH010000390.1:0-9722 GCA_036003525.1 Gemmatimonadaceae bacterium
AAGCAGTTTCCCGCGTAATCCGTGGCAAGCGCCGTTGTCGTTGCGTTTTCTCCAATCTCTTTGCTTTCCCCCCAGCCTGTGTGATATGATCTGAAACCGCTGATCCACCCGAGCGGGATCACTTCCACAGAGCCCTCATGCGCCTCCCCCACCGTACCGCGGTTCTCACCGCGGCGTCGATCTTTTGCGCGACAGGTAATTCGCTCAACGCGCAGAACGCTTTTTCGCCGCCGCGACGCGATTCGATTCCGGTCAATCGATCCGCGAATCCGATCCTCTCGAGTTTCCGGTTTCGCTCGATCGGACCGGCGAGCATGGGCGGCAGAGTCGACGACATCGCCGTCGCGCCCACGAATCACAGTGTCATCTATATAGGATACGCGACCGGCGGAGTGTTCCGGTCGCTGAACGCGGGGACGACATTCGAGCCGGTGTTCGAGCGCTACGGTTCCGCATCGATCGGCGCGATCGCGATCGATCCGTCGAATCAGGATATCGTGTACGTCGGAACGGGTGAGCCGAACAACCGGCAGACCTCCACGTTTGGCGACGGACTTTATAAATCCACCGACGGCGGCAAGACGTTCACGAACATCGGACTCGCCGAATCGCAGACCATCGCACGGATCGTGATCGACCCGAAGCATCCGGAAATTGTTTACGTCGCGGTTCCCGGCCATCTGTTCGGGCCCAGCCCGGACCGTGGCGTGTACAAGACGACCGATGGCGGCAAGACCTGGAACAAGATCAAATACATCGATGAGAACACGGGGTTCACCGATATCGCGATCGACCCGAAAGATCCAAGCACGCTGTACGCGTCGAGTTATCAGCGCCGGCGCAGCGGATGCTGCTTCAACGGCGGCGGCCCGGGAAGCGCGCTTTGGAAAAGCACGGACGGCGGAAGGAGCTGGACGAAGCTGACCGGCGGCGGACTTCCTCCCGGTACGTACGGCCGCATCGCGATCGACGTCGCGCGATCGAACCCGAACGTCGTCTACGCGCAGATCGAAACCGACGGTGGCGCGACTGCTGCGGTTGCGGGCGGTGGCGGCGGTCGCGGTGGTTATGACTGGTGCAACAACGGCACGCCGCGCGCCGCGACCGACACGACGAAGCCGCCGGCACTTGCCGCGGACAAGAGCGGAATTTTTCGCTCGGAAAACAAAGGGCGCACATGGGTCGCGGTGAGCAACTGCAACAATCGTCCGCTCTATTTCAGTCAGGTGCGCGTGGATCCGACGAACGATCAGCGCATTTACGTCGCGGGCGTTCGCATGGCGAAGTCGGTTGATGCGGGAAAGACGCTCACCTTTCTCGATCTCGAACCGGGTTCGGGAAATCAGGGAGAGGACCAGCACGCATTTTGGATCGATCCGTCGAACCCCGATCACATTCTGCGCGGCACCGACGCGGGGTTCATGGTCTCCTGGGATCAGGGCGTGACGTGGGAATACGTGCGCACGATGGCGACGAGTCTCGCGTATTGGGTGACGGCGGACATGAGCCATCCGTACAACGTGTATTTCGGTTTGCAGGACAACGACAGTTGGGGCGGGCCGAGCGCGACGCGCAGCCGCGCGGGAATCCAGAATCACGAGTGGTTCCGTTTCAGCGGCGGCGATGGATTCCAGACGGCCGTGAACCCGCAGAATCCGAACATCGTGTACGGTGAGTCGCAGGAAGGAAATACGTCGCGTGTCGATCTCGCGACGGGGCGTTCGCAGAGCATTCGTCCTGTCGCGCCGGCTGGCGCGGGGCGCGGAGCTGCTGCGGATGCGACCTGTGTCGACGGCAGGATCACGACGCCGGGCGCCGGCGGCCGCGCGGGTGGCGGCGGTGGTGGTGGACGCGGCGGCGGACAGTCGAACGTGACGAACGCCGAGGCCGGTGATGTTTATCGGTTCAACTGGAATACTCCGGTGATGCTGTCGCCGCACGATCCGAACATTGTGTGGATCGGCGCGAACCGTGTGTTCAAATCGTACGATCAGGGAAATCACTGGATCGCGTCAGCGGATCTCACGAAGCGGATCGATCGATGCGGCGTGACCGTGATGGGCGCGGCGGGCACCACGCAGCAATTGTCGAAGAACGACGGCGTGACGTCGTACAGCACGATCAGCGCGATTTCAGAATCGCCGGTGACGCCGGGCGTGGTGTGGGCGGGCACCGATGATGGAAATCTTCAGGTGAGCGTCGACGGCGGGATGACGTTCACCGAAGTGGGCAAGAATATCAGCGGACTTCCGTCGGGCGCGCTCAGCGGTGCGAGCCCCTACTGGATTTCGCGAGTCGAGGCATCGCATTTCGAGAGCGGCGGCGCGTACGTCTCGATCGACGGGCATCGTTCGGACGATCTGAAGCCGTATGTGTTCGTGACGCACGATTACGGGCGCACGTGGGCGAACGCGGCGGGAAATCTTCCGGCGTCGGGAAATGTGCAGGTGGTTCGCGAAGATCCGAAGAACAGGAATCTTTTGTACGCGGGAACGGAGTTCGGGCTTTTCGTTTCGCTCGACGCGGGAAAGAGCTGGGAGAAATTCATGACCGGTTATCCGACGGTGCGCACGGATGACATTCTGGTGCACCCGCGCGACGGCGATCTGATTGTCGCGTCGCATGGGCGGAGTATTTGGATTGCCGATGATATCACGCCGCTTCAGCAGCTCACGCCGGCGGCCGCGGCGCAAGACGCGGTGCTGTTCGATGTGCGGCCGGCGATCGCGTATCAGAATGATTTTCACTACGACGAGTACGTCGGCGGGTACAAGCAATTCGAGGGTGAGAATGCGCCGCGCGGAACGGCGATTCAGTTCTATCTCAAGTCGGGTGCAACCGGCGACGCGAAGATTTCGGTGATGGATCTGGCAGGGAACGCGCTCTGCGAGTCGACGGTCGCGGCGAGCGCCGGAATCCATCGCGTGCAGTGGTCGCTCGCGACGCCGCTGGCGAACGCGGGTGGTGGACGCGGCGGGCGCGCGGGTGGCGGCGGTGCTGCCGCGGGTGCCGCGGGTGCCGCGGGAGCGGGGAGTTGCTCAGGTGGAGGAGGCGGTGGCCGTGGTGGTGGCGCGGCCGGCGCGGCGCCTGGCACGTACACGGTCAAGCTTTCAGTCGGCGGGCGTGACTACACCAAGAGTGTGCAGGTGCTTGAAGACCGGTGGGCGCACGAGAGATAACAGAAGCGGCATCAACGGCCGGATTTTCGCGGATTCGATCGGATACTGCAACTGAAACTGCCACTGCCTTGTCGCGGATTGCGCGGATCAAGGGCCTGATACTACAACTGCGAAAATTTGGGGGAACTGCAACTTCGGCGCGCGTGAATTCAACCGCACTGAAGTCGCAGTTCCCCCAAAAGTTTTATCCGGTTCTTATCCGGCTTTGTTCCGTGATCCGTGTCAACGCATTTCGAATTGCCCCGCGATCACAACGGGCAAGGAACCCGTCCGCCGGCGCGTCCATAGTCGACGATCACGGGTCCGATCGACGTCACCTGTTTCGCGACCGTGTCGTTCACGGCGATCGCGAAGGTCATCTCATTCCCGTATACCTGGCCGCTCATCTGCGCGGGCATTGCGCCGTTGAGCTGGATCGGGCCCGTCGAGCGGTTCCAGCTGCCGTTGATGGTGAAGCGGCCATTTTGATCGAGCGAGATTTCACCGGGGAAATCGCCGAACGAGCAGCTCACCGTGACATGCGTCGAGGTGTGCGTCACGATCACATCGGACGATTGATTGCCCCACTCGCCGATCGCGCTGTTGCCGGGCGGATAGTACGGTGAGTCGTAGTAGCGCCCGCACGCGACCATCCCGCCAATGAACAGTGCGCACGCGATGAAGCGCGCTGCATTTGATGAAACAGTTCTCATGGGTTGCCTCCTTGCGGTGTACTCTCGGATATACACCGTAGCTGCGCCGAGGTGTCCTCGCACCTGTCACTACCGGGGCTGTTTCGTATGCGTACTGCGAGCTGACAGTTCAAGCTTACGACTCACGGGTCGGGAGTGTCAGAACTCGTCTTTCGGAGCTGCGAGCTCTAGCAACTGCAGCACAGAGCGTCGAACGGCGAGTATTGACAGGCCCAACCTATGGGCTCGGGGCTTGAGCTAACGGCTCTGAATCGAATTGAGGGCGAAACAAGGTCTTCGATAGCGACAGCTAGGGACACACAACGAGACTCGCATGCGTTCCGTGAACGACTTCGAACGGACCGTATTCCAGCAGACGGCTCGAGCGAGTATCCCAAACAGCGACCGCGAAGTTCAATGTGTTTCCGGCAATGACGCCGCTGAGCTGCGCTGGAACGGCCGGGCCAAGGAATATCTGCCAGGTCCCCGCGACCGTGAATCGCCCGTCGGCAAGGTGCACGTCCTTTGCGGGAAACTCACCACCCGTGCAGTCGCCGGAAACTTCGATGAGAGAATCGCCGACGACGAACTGCGCGCCATTGGCGCCCCACTCGCCCAACGCAAGCTGCGTTGGCGGCGCCAGTGGAGAATCTTTTGCGCACGCGGCAGCCGCAATGACGATGGCCGCTACAATTCCAATCCGAACGTTCATTTGCCTCGGGGCGAAGCTCTGATAGAGCTACCTTCGTGCACGAGATGGCGTCACGGAACTGCAAGTTTAAATCGTTATTCGTTGATTGGTTAACAGAAGTGTCTTGGCCAGCAAACTTCCGTTAACCATCCAACGAGAAACGAATCAACCCGCAGGTAATACTCCCGCCGTCACCGCAGCTTTCTTCGCCGCAGCCGGCGGCGGCGGAACTTTCGAACTCTTGGTCCCGCCCGCCTGCGCCGCCGCCGCAACATGTTCGCGAACGAGCTCGGCCGAAAAGCGCGAGAGCGTGTCAGGATCGGTGAATACCGACTGCGTGTTGTTCTGCGCCTTGTAGTTCGGGCCGCCGGCCTTGCCCGCTACCACGAACGTCCCCTCGCCCGACGACGACCAGTTCGTCGATCCTTCGGCGCCGACCTTTCCATCGGCGACAAATCCTTTCGTATGGCTGATCTGGTGCGTCGCCGACTGCCCGATCACAAACCGCTGCGCCGCGAGATTCGCGGACTGCTCGGCGGTGGTGATGCTCGTGTTGAACGCGGCAGGATTTTTTGCGACATCCGACGCGAGCAGCGCTTTCTCGTGCTTCCCGCCCGACTGGCTCTTGTCGAGCGTGATCAGCATCGAAATGGTCTTGTCGTGCGCGATCGTCATGATGATGTCGTTGAGCTCGTCGTCATCGTATCCGAACATATTGAGATACAGTGAGACGCTCACGCGCGAGAGAATGTGCTTGAGAATGTCGTGCACATCATCGCGGCCGACATAGAACAGATGGAAATCGTTGCTCGCGGATGTCGCATAGGTTTTTTCCTGCGTGTACTGCGCGAGATCGAGCAGGTCGAACGTTTGCAGGCTTTGCGTCGGATCGCTGATGACATTGCTGGGGCTCTTCTTCTTCGCCTTTGCTTTCGTAGTCGCCTTCTTTTTTGCGGCCATCGTAAGTCTCCGAAAAAGTTTTCGATTCAGCCTTCTCCGCGCTGCGCGAGCATCTCCCGCATCACGACAACGTCCTGGCGATCCTGCGGCTGGTCGGCCGCGATTTTCGAACGCATGATGTCTTCGAGCCGCGCGACTTGCAGGTGCGTGCCATCTATGTCAAACTGCACTGCTCCTCGCACGAGGTCATCGTAGCCTGTCGTCCCCGATGGCATGAACGCAATGTCGAGGCGGCCCGCGGCGGTCACGAGCTTCCAAAACTCCGCGTTCGCGAGCGCGCGCGCCGTGAATTCGAATGCGAGTCCCTCCGGAACGCTCTCCGTAAACACGCGCGCGTGAAGTTCGCGAAGTGCGGCCGCGAGGTGCTTCAAATTCTCATCGTCGCGCGCTGGCGTGATGTCGGCATCTGCGGTCATGCGCGGAAATCCGTGCAAGCGCGCGCCGAGTGCACCGATGAGTATGTAGCGAACCTTGTGCGCGGCGAGCACCGCGATGAGCCGCTCGGGATCGAACGCTGCGACCTTGCCGGTGCGCTCAGACACGCCGCGCGCCCGTAACAAACCGACTGACGTTCGCAACTTCGCGAAGCCGTTCAATCGGTGACAACCGGAGGATTCGCGCGCTGTCTTCGAGCATGTGCGAGTTCACGACCGGTTTTAGTTCAAGCGTTCGCCGGAGTTCAAAGCCGGCGGCAGCGAGCAGGCGGTCCAGCGTCTCGACGCCGGGAGTTGTCTGGCCGCCTTCGATGCGCGCGACAACCGACTGCGCGGTCGCCGCCCGTGTCGCGAGTTCGCGTTGAGAAAGTCCGGCCATCGTGCGCGCGCGAACGAGCAGGCTTCCCTGGTGTTCTATAGATTTACGAGTATTGTTGCGGCGCATGACGTATGATAGCTAATTAGCTATCATAACGCAACACGATAAGAATCAATCAGTTACGCACATCTTTACCGCTTTGTCAGCTACCGAAATGTCAAAACGCATCCAGCTCTACTCAACCGACGAGATCAGCGTCTCGTTCGATCCCAGCATCTGCCAGCACTCGGGAGTCTGTGTCCGCGGCTTGCCCGAAGTGTTCGACATAAAACGAAAGCACTGGATCCGCCCCGAACTCGCGACCGCCGAAGAAGTGTCGGCGTTGATCGACAAATGTCCGTCGGGCGCGCTGAAATACAAACTGAAAACGGACGATACTCCGGTGAAGATCAGCAAGAAGGCGAAGTGACGCGGACGCCAACGATGCGTTTTGCCGCGGCAATTCTGATCGCCGCTTCGCTCCAGACCGGCCCTTCTATAGAACAAACATCCCAAGGCTCACGCCCGCCCGT
Source organism: Gemmatimonadaceae bacterium (assembly GCA_036003525.1). Taxonomy (GTDB): domain Bacteria; phylum Gemmatimonadota; class Gemmatimonadetes; order Gemmatimonadales; family Gemmatimonadaceae; genus Fen-1231. The sequence goes on from DASYSH010000390.1 coordinate 6,827, forward strand.
TCCGATCGTCGCAAGCTTCGACGGGCTCGGCGTCGGATTCACGAGCCTGCAGCCGACAACCGATGGACGCAATCCGTCGGACAACTCGCTCGCCGTCGGACCGAACCACATCGTCCAGATCGTCAACTCGCGGTTCGCGATCTTCACCAAGAAAGGCGCGCTGTTCGACACGACGGGCAAACTCGTGTACGGCGCGTTCCCCACCAATAAACTGTTCGAGGGATTCGGCGGCGTCTGCGAAGCACGGCCCAACGGCGACGCGGTCGTGCGCTACGACCAGCTCGCGAATCGCTGGCTGTATGTGATGCCGATTTTTCGCCGGCCGGCGAATGATTCGACCGGCCCCTACTCGATGTGTTACGCGCTGAGTCAGGGCGCCGATCCAACCGGCCCCTTCTATAGATACGAATTCAAGCGCCCGCTCTTCCCCGACTACCCACGCCCGGCGGTGTGGCCGGATGGCTATTACATCCCCACGAGCACGAGCGACAACTTCATCCAGAAGCATGTGTGCGTGGTCGAGCGCGAGAAAATGCTGAAGGGACTTCCCGCGCGCGAGCAATGCATCGTCATCGACGGCGTGAATTTTTTGAATAACGCCGACATCGACGGCCAGGCACTCCCGCCGAAAGGCGCGCCGAACATCATGATGGCCGCAGGCGCCGCACAGCTGAACAAAGTTTTCGAAGACAGCGTCATCTACTATTGGAAATTCCACGTCGACTGGAATGACACCACCAAAACAAAACTGACCGGCCCGGAGAAAATCGCCGTCGCGCCATATCACTATCTCTGCGACGGACAGCTCACGAGCTGCGTCTCGCAGCCGGGCACGGATCGCAAGCTAGACGCGCAGGGCGACAAGATCATGCAGCGCCTCGTGTACCGTCGCGTGAACGGGCACGAAGCAATCGTCGCGCTGCACTCCGTGAACACGTCGGCGGGCGGTGGCGGCGTGCGCTGGTACGAATTCCGTCTCGACGCGAAACGCGATCCGAGACTCTTCCAGCAGGGAACGTTCGCGCCGGACAGTTTCTATCGATGGATGCCCGGCATCGGCATCGACAAGAAAGGAAACATCGGAATGGGATACTCGTTCGGCGGCGCGCCGAATTTCGCCGGCCAGCGATTCGCAGCCCGCCTCGCAACCGACCCGCCCGGAAAACTCGGCTTCCGCGAATCGGTCCTCGTGAACGGCGAAGCATCGCAGACGAACACGCTGCGCTGGGAAGACTACACCACGATGGCGATGGATCCGGCCGACGACTGCACGTTCTGGTACGTGGGCGATTACTACAAGAAGGACGCGACGACCTACTCGACCAGGATCGGCGGGTTTCGGATGAAAGAGTGTGAGAGGTGAGAAAGGGCTGGTACTGAGTACCGCGTTATGGCAACAAAGGGGATGCGTTAACGGTCGTTAATTGTTGGGTTTTGAACGAACGGCGACGGGACAGTCTTGTTCGCGGACCTTCTTGAGCAAGCCGAAGAGCATTCTGCGGACTTGAATGGTCTCTGCGAGGCGAGAATCAACCTCCGAACGTGGCGCGAGATTCGCGTCGCGACAAAATAAGAGGTGGTTTTCGAGTTCAAAGCCGGATGCGATTGCTATTTGAAGGAATCGCGCGAATTCCTTTCTTGACTCTTTTCCGGCACCCTCGGCGATGTTGGCGGATATTGACGTCGCCGCTCGCCGCATCTGGCTCGTCAGCCCGGAATTGTCCTGCCGCGGGATCGCTGCGCTCAGGCGGTGAGTGTTCAACGCCAGCGCATGCGCCAGCCGCCACACTTCGAGCCGTTTGAAGTCTTGCATGACTCAATATTGCTGGCGCCTTGTCGCCAGGCTTCATCGGCGCAATGCGCGTCGAATCATTTTCGCGCCCAATCTGTCCCGTCGTCGTTCGTTCACTACACAGCAATTGACGACCGTGACCTCATTCCCTTTGTTGCCATAACCCAGTACTCAGTACCCGTTTTCCGGTTGTACATTTGAGAGCCATGATCCCAGCCCACGAAGCCACAATTGCGCACTCGCTGAACCTCGCGATCGGTCCCATCACGATCACCGGATTCGGCATCGCCGTCGCCTCCGCGTTCGTGCTCGGCCAGATGATCGCATCGCGCGAAATGGAGCGCCGCGGCCACGATGCCAGCGTCGTCCCCGATATCGTCGCGGCGACGCTCGTCGGGTTCATCATCGGCGCGAAGCTTTACTTCGCAGTGCTCACGCACAGTCTGGATTCGCTGCTCACCCGCGGCGGGTTCGTATTCTGGGGCGGGTTCGCGGGGAGCGTGATCGCCGGCGCGATCATGATCCGCATCAAGAAAGTCCGCTTCTGGAAAATTGCGGACGTGTTCTGCATCGGTCTCGCCGCGGGATACTCCGTGGGCCGCACGGGATGCTGGGCCGTTGGTGACGACTACGGAAAACCGTGGCCCGATGGATGGCTCGCGGTGAAATTTCCGGAGGGCGTCCCGATTTCGACCGCGGGCAACATGGCGAGCCAGTTCGGCGTGCATTTCACGCCTGGCACCGATCCCGCGAGCCTGATCGCCGTGTATCCGACGCAGCTGCTCGAAGTGCTGCTCGGCTTCGTGATCTTTCTGCTCGTATGGAAACTGCGCGAGCACAAGCACGCCGAAGGATGGCTGTTCGGCGTATGGGCCGTGTACGCGGGGATCGAGCGGTTCCTGGTCGAGTTTCTGCGCGCGAAGGATGATCGCCTGAGCGGCGCGGCGGGACTTTCGACGGCGCAGCTGATCTCTGTCGGAATTTTGATCTTCGGGCTCGTGTGGATGCGGATGCGGCGTGACGTGACGCCGGCGCACCCCGGAATTCGCGCCGCATAAATGCAGGCTGATTTCGAAGGGCGCGTCGCGATCGTCACCGGCGCGG
>DASYSH010000391.1:0-3027 GCA_036003525.1 Gemmatimonadaceae bacterium
TTTGGTCGCGAGCAGAGCGAATCTGTTGGTCACCATCAGCATGCCGACAAAAATCAGCAGCGCGCCGGCGACGCGATTGACCCAGACCATCTTTCCTTTGTGCCGCGCAAAAAATTCGAGAAACCAGTCGACGGCCAGCGCGGCGACGAGAAAGGGCACGGCGAGTCCGAGCGAATAGCACAGCAGCAGCATCAGGCCGCGTGACAGATCGTTCGTGTTTGCCGCGAGCGCGAGGATGGCGCCGAGGATCGGGCCGAGACACGGGCTCCACCCGGCGCCAAACGCGATTCCGACGACCACCGTGCCCAAATATCCGAGCGGTTTTTCCGCGAGATGCACACGCCGCTCGCGCATGAATGCCGGGATGTTCAGCACGCCGATGAGATACAGCCCGAACACGATCACGAGCGCGCCGCCGGCCTCCGACACGAGATAGCGATAGCGCAGCAGCATCCTGCCGAGCGTCGTCGCCGTCGCGCCGAGCGCGACGAAGATCAGCGTGAAGCCAAGGATGAACAGCAGCGAGTGCACGAGCGCGGTGCGCCGCGCCTTGGTCACATCCTCCAGCGACAGTCCGGTGATGAAGGTGACGTAGCTCGGAATGAGCGGGAGCACGCACGGCGAGAGAAAGCTGAGCAGGCCCGCGGTGAACGCGATGACGATGCCGAGATTCGCGGAGGCGTCGTTCATGCGCGACCTTCCGGCGCGGCGGCGCGCTGACACTCCGCGCACGTGCCATAGATCACGAGACGGTGTTTCTCGCGAAGAAATCCGTTCGATTCCGCGATGCGGCTCGTCATGCGCTCGAGCGCGGCGTCGCGAAACTCCTCGACGTGTCCGCAGTTCGTGCACAGGAGTTGTTCGAAGTGCGGCAGCTTGCGCTTCGCCTCGAAGCGTCGGAACCCTTCGCCGCGGTCGCGCTCCTCGATGAATCCGCTCTCGAGCAGCATGTCGATCGTGCGATAGACCGTCGCGGTGCCGACCTTCACGCCGCTGCCGGCGAGCGATTCGACGAGTTCTTCAGCCGACAAATGGCGATCCGAGTTGAGCAAGAGTCCGGCAATCGCGAGTCGCTGCGGCGTGAGCGGCAGCTGTTGCTCGGCCAACCATGCGCGGAAGCGATCGATTACGGGCTGGTCTGCCACGGAAGCGAAGAAGTCTCGCTCATCAGCGCGAGGAGCTCACGTCCCGTGAGGCGCGTCGGCTCGATCGCCTCGCCGGCGCGCTCCTGCACGCCGCGCACGACGGTCTCGACCGTTTCGAGCGGCGCGTCGGCCTGCGTTTTCACTTCGATTTCCCATTTGCCGCGCTCGGGGCCCTTTCTCGTGAGCCGGTACCACGCCGTGTGGACCTCGAGGCGCGGGGTCGTCAGCGCGAGCTCTTCGGACGGCGCGGGTTCCGCGGCGACGACGGCCACGCCGGTTTCGAGCTGACCCTGACGGATCGCCGGAAAAAGGTGCAGTTCCACGATGCGCTCGACCGGCACGCGCTCGAGAATCGACTTGAGGAACCGCTCACTCGTTTCGTTCAGCATGCCGAAACTTAGCCGCCGGACTTCGTTTCGGCGGCGCGCACTTCGCTGGAGACGACGGCAAGCGCGCTTTCGAGCGCGCGACGTTTGGTCTCGAGCGAACGCAGCTCGTCCTGGATGTGCGTGGCCTCCCGCTCCAGATGCCATCCCGCGAGACGGAACACGGCTCTGCCGACGCGACCGCGCCACAGGCGCGCGATTTGCTTGTCGATCGCCGACGATCGCGCGGGATTCATCATGAGGAGCGCGATCGCGATCCCGAACAGGCTCGCGCACACCGCGAGGATGGACAAACCCAGAATACCGGTGTGATACGAATGCTCTCCGACCTTCTCGCGAATGAACGTCAGCACCAGCCACGTTCCCGAAATGCTGAGCAGGAACGAGATGATCATGACGCGCATGCGCGCCGCTTCGCGCTGGCGCGCTCTGGGATTTGCGAGTTCCTGTGCCCGAGCCTCGTCGCGTTCGGCGACGATCACGCCCAGCCCTTCACGAACTTCTTCGAACGTATACCCGGCGGTCAGCAGATAGCGCGCGCGGCCGACAATCTGCGCCACGACGGCCCACATCACCGTGATGGCGATGACGCCGAAGATCATCGCCATCCCCTCGTCTTCGCTGATCACGCTCCGAAACATGGTCGATCCGATCAGCGTCACGATCAGCAGCACGCGAATCGTCTGCGTCGCCTGCAGCTGGAACATGCGGAGCGCGGGCGACACCTCGCGGCGCGCCGAACGTATCGGATCGAGCGCGGCGGCCAGCGCTTCACCACTCTCGAATCGCTGCGCGGGATCCTTCTCGAGACAGCGATCGATCGCCGCGCAGAGGGCCTGCGGCAGGTCCGGCCGGAGCGATGCCACGCGGGGTGGCGTCTGCGTCAGATGCATCGCCATCACCGCGCCCGCGCTCGACGCTTCGAACGGCAGCCGTCCCGTCACCGCGAAAAACGCGACGACGCCGAGCGAATAGAGGTCGCTGCGACCGTCGAGCGGCTCACCGGCCGCCTGCTCCGGGCTCATGAATTGCGGCGTGCCGACGACTTCGCCGACTTGCGTGAGATGCGATACGCCCGCCGCGCTCGAGCGCGCGATTCCGAAATCGGTCAGCAGCGCGCGTCCGGTGGCGCGCTCGACCAGAATGTTGTCGGGCTTGATGTCGCGGTGAACGACACCTCTGCCGTGTGCGTACGAGAGCGCCCATGCAACTTCCTGAAGCATACGGACCGCTTCGGCACCATGGAGCGGTCCCGCGCGGCGCACACGCTGGCCGAGCGTCTCGCCCTCGACGAAGCCCATGACGAACGCGAGGAGCTGCGGATGATCCTCGACGGCGTGAACGGCGACGATGTTCGGATGCGAAAATCCCGCCGCCAGGCGCGTTTCGCGAAGAAATCGTTCCCGAAGCTCGGGGCGCACCGCGAGTTCGGGCGGCAGCACCTTGATGGCGACGAGCCGCTGCAGCTGCAAATCCTGCGCGAGATATACCGCGCC
>DASYSH010000392.1:0-11990 GCA_036003525.1 Gemmatimonadaceae bacterium
GCTCGCGTGTCCGCACCAGAACACGGCGCTGCGCTGGAATCAGAAAGAGCAGAAATTCCAGTGTCCCAAGCACCACTCACAGTACAAGCCCGACGGCACGTTCATCGACGGTCGCGCGACGAGGTCGATGGACCGGTTCGCGGTGAAGCACGACGGCGCGAATCTCGTCGTGAATCTCGACAAGATCTATGAGGATGACCGCGATCACGCCGGGTGGCTGAGTGCGGCGGTGCCGGTCTGACGAGCCAACGACAAACCAGTTAACCACAAACAAAAAACCACAAATGGTTTCTTGGTTTGTGGTTAATTGGTTTGTTGTTTTGACTCCCTAAATATCGGTGGGCGCCGGGAGAGTGAGTGATCCGCTCTCCAGCGCCCGTTCCGCAAGCGATTTCAGCCGCACGTCCTGATTTCGCTCGAGTGCGCGCACGTTCCGCCGCGCGCGGCGCATTGCCATCGGAATGAAAATGCGCGCGTTGTCGAGATCGGCTTCGGCTTTCAGCGGGCCGCCCGCCTTCGCAACCGCCCAGCTCGCGCGCGAGAGCGCCGCCGTCGCCAGATAGACATCGATCGCGACGTTCGCCATGCGCTCCTGCTGAAACTGATGTTCGATCACGTCTTTCCCGTGCGCGATCAGCAGTTTCTCCACGCCGAGCGCGAGATCGTGGATCACCGTCGCGATCTGCTCGGCTTCGTCTTTGAGCGCCGGATGCGCGTGCGCGAACTGTGGCTTCGTCACTTGTCGCTTCACGCGTTCGCCGATGAATGTTCCGATCGCGCCGAGCGAGTGCAGCGGATCCCGAAACGCCTTTCCGATCGCCTTGAGATGCTCGCCGGGCTGCTGGAGGCCGCTGAGCGCGATGAGCGCGCGCAGCACTTCATTCGTCCCCTCGAAAATCATGTTGATGCGCGAATCGCGCAGCGCCTGCTCGTACGGAAATTCCTTCGAGTAGCCGATCCCGCCGGCGATCTGCATCGCGTCGCTCGACGCGCGGAACGCGAGCTCCGACGCGAACACTTTGCACGCCGCGGTCTCGAGCGAAAAGTCAATTCCGCCCTTATCCACCATGCTCGCCGTGAGCATCCACGCCGCGTCGGCGGCGTAACACTCGGCGGCCGCGATGGCGAATTTCCGCTGGATCATCTCGAACGACCCGATGGGCCGTCCGAATTGCTCGCGCTGTCTTGCATAGCCAAGCGCGATATCGAGAATGCGGCGGGTGCCGCGCGCGGATCCGGCGGCAAGGCCGAGACGTCCGGAGTTGAGGATCTCGAGCGCGATCTTGAAGCCGTGCCCGACCTCGCCGATCATGTCCTCGGCCGGCACACGAACGTTCTCGAACGTCACCGCGCGGGTGTCGCTGGCCTTGATCCCCATTTTTTCTTCGATCTTGCCGAGCGAAACGCCCGGCGCGTGCGCGTCGACGATGAACGCCGTCACGCGCTGCTTCGGTTTTCCGTCGATCTCGACCGGGACTTTCGCGAAGACCGTGAAGACGCCCGCGTAGCCTGCGTTCGAGATCCAGATTTTCTGGCCATTCAGCGTGTAGCTCTTTCCGTCGGCCGAAGGCACGGCGGTCGTGTGCATCGCCTGCGCGTCGGATCCGGAGCCTGGCTCCGTGAGACAGAACGCGGCAACGAGTTCACCGCTCGCGCACTTCGTGAGCCAGCGTTTTTTCTGATCGTCCGTGCCGAACAGCGTGATGCCCTTGCATCCGATGGACTGATGCGCGCCGAAATACACGGTGAGCGCCGGATCCGTCGCGCCGATTTCGCCGAACACGCGATTGAACATCATCGCGCTCGCGCCAAAACCGCCGTACTCCTCGGGGATATTGAGTCCCATCAAGCCGAGTTCGGCCATTCCGGTGCGGACATGGTCTGGGAACTTCGCGTCGTGATCCTGCTTCGCGGAATCGACGTTCTCCTTTGCCCATGCCCGAAACGAATTGAGAATTGCGGAGAGATTTTCCTTTTCATCCTTCGTCAGTTCGGGAAAAGGAAACACGAGTGACTCCCGGATTTCACCGAGGAACACACCCTTGGTGAACGAGGAGTTGTGATCCGGATCCGCGAGATGGGGAGCGTTCGGCACGATCAAGCGCGGTTCTTGGTGGAGTCCGTGATCATCTGCACGGCCCCGGCGGGATCGCGAACCTGGAGAATCAGCGCGTCGAAGTTCTCGTGGTCGAGATCGACGACGATCGTGTGCTCGGGCTTGTGCGTGTCGTAGAACACAAAGCGTCCTTTCTTGTAGAACGCGCCGGCCGTGATCAACCCCGGCAGATCGGCGCCTCCGACCTTCACGCCGTGCCACCAGCCCTTCGCGGCGTCGTCGTCGACGCGCGCGCCCTTGATGTGCGCAATGGGAATTTCGAGACGGCTGCGGAGCGCCCACAGCTTGTCCCAGCCTTCCACTTCGAAAACAATCTTGTCGCCATCGATCGTGAGGTCGACCATCAGTGCGTCTCCGGTGTTGCTGCGTTGATCAATAGTCTAGCGAACTCCGTGGTGCCGCCGCTCGCCAGCCGGGCGGCGGCGCGCCCGCAGAGCGCGCCAATTGCGTTGCCGGTGCCACTGTAGCCGCCGATCGCCCAGACGCCGGGCCGCACTTCGGCGAGCACCGGAAGGCCATTGGTCGTATACGAAACGCTCGCCGCCCAGCGATGCGTGACCGGCGCCTGCACTCCGAGTTTTTCGCGCAGAATGCGTTCGAGATAATTCTGGATGAACTCCGACGGCTCGTTGTCCGCGGTCCACTCGCTCTCGACCGATTTGTCGCGTCCGCCGCCAAGCGCGACTGATCCGTCGGCGGTCTGCTGGAAATAGTCGAACCCGTAGCGCGCGTAGACAGGGCAGGGGATCGAGATTTCGGTCGTGGGCGCAGTCGCCAGCATTTGGAGGCGCGCCGTGCGGACGCCGCCGGCGAGTTCCGGCACCAGGGACTCGAGACGGCCATCGACCGCGACGATCACCTGATCGCAGTGAATCGCGCCATGTTCGGTGACGACTTCGTGCGCGCCGAACGAGAGTGCGCGCGTCTGCGAGAACAGCCGGGCGCCGCCCGCGATATTGGAGAGCGCAAGCGCCCGGCATCGCGCGAGCGGGTTGAACGAGGCGTCGCCGGGGAAATAGAGTCCGCGCCCGAACGGGCCCGAATAATCCTCGACGGGGATCCCGTCCGCGCGCATCGCATCGCGCTGACGCGCACAGTCGGCGAACTCCTCATCGGATTCCGCAATGCGGAGCGAACCCGGAAAGCGCACGGTCCCCGGCGCCTGATCGGCGATCCGCCGGATTTCCTCGAGTGTGAGCTGATGAATGCGCACGGCGCGCGCATGCCCGATCGCGGCGACGGCGTCATGATGGAAGTCCGCTGTCCCGCCAAGGAGAAATCCGCCGTTTCGCCCCGCGGCGCCCGCGGCAACATCGGCGGCGTCGATTCCGACGACGCTTCGCCCGATGTCGAGCAGCTCGCTCACCGCGGTGAGGCCCGAACCGCCGAGGCCGATGACACATACCTCGGTGCGCACGTCCGAACGCTGAGGCGCGAGCGCGCGCCACGTCAGGTCGTCCCAGACAGGAACGTTATTTTGTGATGGGAGATTCACAGTTATCAGTATACTCGTTTTTGTCGTACATTCTTGGTCTACCCAGCCCTTACCGACATGCGTCCAATCATACTGCTGCTCGCCCTGACCACCGCCGCCGCCGCGCAAGTCGCGCCCGCCGGCAAGGAAGGCGATTACATCACCAAGAATTTCAAATTCGTTTCCGGCGAATCGCTGCCGGAACTGCGAATCCATTACACCACGCTGGGCACACCGCGCAAGGATGCGCAGGGCATCGTGCGCAACGCGGTGCTGATCGGCCACGGCACGGGTGGGACGGGCCGCGCGTTTCTGTCCGCGACATTCGGCGGTGAGCTGTTCGGCCCGGGGAAAATCCTCGACACGGCCCGTTACTTCATCGTGCTTCCCGACGGCATCGGCCACGGCGGCTCGAGCAAGCCGAGCAACGGACTGCACATGAAATTTCCGCACTACGATTACGACGACATGGTGAAGGCCGAGTATCTGCTCCTCACCGACGGCCTCAAGGTCAATCATCTGCGCCTCGTGATGGGCACGTCGATGGGATGTATGCACGCGTGGGTGTGGGGCTACACCTATCCCAACTTCGCGGACGGGCTCGTGCCGCTCGCGTGCGTGCCGACACAGATTGCCGGGCGAAATCGCATGATCCGCACGATGATCATGGACGACATCACAGACAGTCCGGACTTCAACGGCGGCGAATACACCACGCAGCCGCACGGACTTCGCGCCGCGATCGGACAGCTCTACATCATGTCGAGCGCGCCGCTCGTGCAGCACAAGCAGGCGCCGACGCGAGACAGAGCCGACTCCGTCATCCGACGCTATATCGACAACGCGATGAAAACGACGGACGCGAACGACATGCTCTACTACTTCGGCGCGTCGCGAAACTACGATCCCTCGCCGCATCTCGCGCAGGTCACCGCTCCCGTGCTCGCGATCAACTCCGCCGACGACTTCGTCAATCCGCCGGAGCTGGGGATCGAAGAGAAACTCATCGCGCAGGTCAAGCACGCGACCTTCGTGATGGTGCCGATCAGCGACCAGACCCGCGGCCATGGAACACACTCCGTCCCTGCGGTGTGGGATAGCCATCTGAAGGATTTCCTGGCGACGCTGCCCGAGCGCTGAGGATCGACCCCATGCCGGATTCGTCACTTATGAAAGCTCTGTGCGCCGTTGTCATCACGGCGGTCGCCGTGTCGGCGCTTCACGCGCAGGATCGCGTGCTCCGCGTGACCACCGCGGACGGACAGCCGATCGCGTATGCATTCGTCCAGTCAAACGGCGGGCGCGCAATGCTGACGGACGAGGACGGACGCGTCAGCATGGGCGCGGGGAAAAAGCAGACGATGACCATCGAAGTGCGCCGGATCGGCTTCACGCCGTTTTACGGCAAGCTCGATTTTCCCGACACGGCGATCACGATGCCGGTCATGCTCACCGCGATTGCGCAGCAGCTAGGCTCGGTGAAGGTGACCGGCGACAAGTCGAAGAGTTCGCTCGAACTCAACGGCTTTTACAAGCGCTGGCTCGACTCGCAAAAGGGCGTGACGAGCGCGGTGTTCATCGGACCCGAAGAGATCGACAAGCGGAACTCGTCACGGCTCACGGCACTGCTGAGCGGTGTGAACGGTGTGAGCATCGCGCGCACGACGAACGGGAACTCGGTCGCGGTTTCGGGCGCCGGCGGGTCGTGCCCGATGGCGATCCTCATCGACGGGCGAAAAGTGTGCCCGAACGGCGGTTGCATGAACACCGATGTCTCGAAGGGCCTGACCGATATGAACGTCGTGCTGCTGGATCAGGTGCTCGACGTCAACTCGGTCGCCGGGATCGAGGTGTACAAGCGCGGCGGCAACATGCCTTCCGATTTCCACGTCGACGGTGAGTGCGGCGCCGTCGCGTTCTGGACCGGCAGCCGCAAACACTAATCCGTTTCGGTCTTCGGTCCTATTTCTTCCCGTCGTTCCGAAACACCTTTCCGCCCTTCATCACGAAGCTGACGCGACGCACCGCCGTGATGTCTGCGGTCGGATCGCCGTCGGTCGCGATGATGTCGGCCTCCATCCCAGGCGCGAGCGCGCCGATCTTCTCTCCGAGATGAAGCGACTCCGCGCTCACCGACGTCGCTGACACGATCGCGTGCATCGGCGATTCGCCCGCGTCCTGCACGCGGCACACGAGGTCCTCGGCGTTTCGGCCGTGGGCGCCGGCGACCGCGTCAGTGCCGTATGTGATCTTCAGTCCCTTCGTGGCGAGCGCCTTGCGAATGTCCTGCGCAGCCAGCGGAATCGCGCGCTCCATCGCCGCGAATCCCTCGGCGTTGTAGTTGCCGATTCCCTCGTATTTCGCGCGGTTGTCGAGATAGTTGTGAAACACGAGCGAGCACTGCGGGTCGAAGTAGACGTTCTTCTGCGCCATCAGATCGAGCTCGGACTGCGTGACGAAAACGCCGTGCTCGATCTGTCCGCAGCCGGCGTTGACGGTCGCGCGCACCGATTCGGCACTGTGCGCATGCACGATCGTGCGGAGGCCCTGCGCTTTCGCTTCTCCGCACACCGCGAGCAGCTGCTCGTCCGTCAGCGTTTGCTTGCCGCCGTCGCGAATGCTCGCCGACGCAAAAATCTTGATGAGGTCGGCGCCCGCGGCTTTCCGCTCGCGCACGAGCGCGCGCAGCGTGTCCGGCGAGCCGTTTTGGATCGGATTGAGCGACGTGAGAATGCGCGGGCCGGGAAGCCCCTGCGTCGCGATCCAGTCGCGGAGGTCTGCGTCTTCGGGCGAACCGGGACTCTGGATCGTCGTGAATCCCGCCATCAGCGTCGCGTAGGCGTTCGCCGCCGCGGCAAGGATCGATTCGATAGGCGTGTCACCGTCGCCGTTGCGTCCGCCGGTGTGATAGCGGCCCTTGCGATTGAAATACCAGGTGAGATGCGAATGCACGTCGATCAGCCCGGGCATCACGGTCTTTCCGCGCAAGTCGATCACCGTCGCGCCTTTTGGCACAGCGGCGGCCGGTCCGATTCGCGCGATCTTGCCGTTGACGACGACGATGTCGGCGTTCGACATCGCCGCGCCCTTTCCGTCGAGAAGTTTCGACGTGTGAATTACGGTCGTCGCATCCTGCGCCGCGACAGGCATCGCGATGGCGAACGCGAACAGGGCGGCGACTCCGAATAGACTGATTGTTTTTCGCATGGGGGTCACTCCGAAGCTGGTTTGCGCGCGAAGCTTGCACTGGTCTGACGCGAGAGCCGCTCGAGCAGCATCGCGGTCCGCTCTGTCTGCATCTGCAGCGCGTTGACGTTCACGCGCTCTTCCGGGGCGTGCGCGCCGGTGCCGAGCGCGCCAAGTCCGTCGAGCCCGTCGATGAGCGGCGCAACGAACGAAATGTCACCCGCGCCGCGCGCGCCCGGATCCAGCGCGCGAACCTGGCCGTATCCGAGCGCCATACTCGCCGAATCATACGCGGCGAGGATGCGCGCGTTGCCGGGTGTCGGTGACATCGCCGGGTACTCGTCGGTGAACGTGATCTTCGCGTCCGTTCCCGGAAGATGCTTGGCGACGATGTCACGCATCTTCGCGCGCGTTTTTTCCTTCTGCTCTTCCGAGATGAAGCGCAGGTCGCCGTGTGCGATCGCGGATTTCGGAATGATGTTGAGCTTGCTTGCGGTACTCCCCTTGATGCCGATGGTGTCGTAGTCGACGTCCGTGCCGCCGACGATCGTCGCCGTGTTGAACGTGAGATACTGCTCGCCCGCGAGCTGCACGCGGAAATCGTTCACGATGCGGGCGATTTCATAAATCGCGCCGAAACCTGCGCCGCCAAACACGCCCGCCGAGTGCGCCTGCCGCCCCGTCGCAGTCACGCGCCATGCGCTGGCGCCGCGGCGCGCGGTCGTCGCGTCGCTGCGATTGCCCCCTTCATACGCGAGCGCGATGTCGTTGCGGCCCGCGGCGTCGATCAGGTCTTTGCGCGTGATGGACAGCGGAAGTCCCGGGTGCTCTTCGTCGCCCGTGAACACGATCGTGATGTTCATGTCCTTCAGCGTGCCCGCCGCCTGCAGTGCCTTCAGGGCATACAGGATGATGACGTCGCCGCCCTTCATGTCATTCGAGCCCACGCCCTTCGCCATCGAATCGGTGCGCACCCAGTTCGGGCCGTCCGGCTCGACCACCGTATCGACATGCCCGATCAGCAGGATGCGCACGGCGCCGGGCTTTCCCCTGTGCACCGCCACGAGGTGGCCGGCGCGCTGCGTCGACTCGGGCAGCGTCACCCATTTGGTCTCGAATCCGAGAGAGTCGAACGACGCCTTGAACACCGCGCCGACCTTGCGCACGCCGGAGAGGTTCAGCGTGCTGCTCGGAATGTTCACGACGCGTTCGAGATACGCGATCTGCTCATCGCGCGTATGCTGCAGCGTCTCGCGGATCTTTTGCTCGGCCGGCGTGAGCGCCGCCTGGGCGCCCGCGACAAGCGGCGCCGCGGTGAGGACGATCGCGGCGAAGCGTAGCGTGCGATTCATAGCTGGATGGCGAGGGGCGGGACGGGGATCGCGCCGACGGAGACGGAGTTCCCCGTCACCACGCGGCGATGATAGTCGATCTGCCCGAGATGGTACGCGAGGTGCGACGCGAGATGCTGAAGAAACAGGGCGGTTTGGATCTTGTGACCGCCGACCTCAACGGGGAACGGCTTGTCGAGCAGCGTGGGATCGAGGGTGGCCAGCGCGCGGGTGACTTCGTCGGCGGCGAGCTCGATGTCGTGGATGATCTGCGCGCGCGGAACGTCCTTGTTCGAAAACTCCGAGTCGCGATCGCGAACGAAACCGGTCGCGCCGAATTGCGTGCCTATGAAAAAGCGGAGGTTGCCGACGAGGTGCAGCGCGAGATTGCCCGCGGAGTTCGGAAGCCCCGCGGGGAGCTTCCACATGTCGGCTTCGTGCGGGTAGGCGAGGAGTTCGTCGCGAAGTGAGGCGAGTTCGCGGTTGATGAGTCTTGAGATATCAGCTGTCGACATTTTCAGTTCGGTGCAGAGTGCGGAAGAGGAATGCGGAATTTCGGGCCGATGCAGGGTGCAGAAAAGGAATGCGGGATGCGGGTCTGCTACTCGTAGCGCCTGGCGTATTTCGCACAATAGTAAATGCCCGGGCCGTACGCGATGGCGCCCCAGATAAACGAAGTGAAAAAACTGCCGCCGAGTGCCGAGACGATGAGGCTGACGACTGTGCTCAAGACGGTACCACCGACAAATCCGGCGACCTTTGACAGCTTCAAGACAGCCCCCTTCGAGTGGAGATGCGTACCGATCACACTGTATCTAGCGGTCCCCGGGGCATCCCGCCACTAAAAAAACGGTTCCCCGTGGTTAGCTCCCACGGTAGATTTCGAACTCAATCGCCTGACCCTTATCCGGAACCAGCGTGGAATCGAAAGACTGGGAAACGCTCTCGAAGGTCGAAGTCCTCGGCGATCTCGAGCCCGTGGTCGACAAGCTGATGGAAGCGCACGAATCCAAGCGCGTGCTCTGGTTTCCGTCAGAGCTGCTCGCGCCGCCGGAGGGCGAGGATCCCGAAGCGCACCGCGTTGCGCTGCGCGAGCGCGCGCGGGGCATCCATGATTCCGCCCGCGTCGCCGTCGGCCTCAATCTTCTGACCGAAGAAGGGCTGCCGCATTTCCACCGGCTGCTCGCGAAATATCTGGACAAAGACGGCTTTTGGTCGAAGTGGAATTATTTGTGGACCGCCGAAGAGGACCGGCACGGGGCGGTGCTGCACGACTATGCGCGCGACGCAAATCTTTTCGACCCGCTCGTGATCGAGCAGATGCAGTTCTCCTACATCCGCGCCGGGTTCGATCCCGCGTGGGACAGCGATCCGTACCGCGTGTTTGTCTACACGACGCTGCAGGAGCGCGCGACGCAGGTGTCGCACGCGAACACGGGAAAGCTCTGCGGAATTCACGAGCCGACGATCGGAACGATTCTCCGGAACGTGGCGGCGGAAGAAGCGCGACACTACACGTTTTATCGGACGATATTCAAGGAAGTGCTCGCGCGCGATCCCAATCGCGCGCTGGAGTCATGCCTGAAGGTGATGCCCGCGATCGACATGCCGGGCGTGAAGATGCCGCACTTCCGCGATCTCGCTGACGTCGTGCGCCGCGTCGGGATTTACGGGCCGCGCGACTACCTCGACATCGTGAAAGAACAGCTGAGCTGGTGGAAAATCGAGACGCTCGAAGGGCTCAACGCCGTCGGCCGCGCGGCGCAGGAGAAGCTCATGGAAATTCCGGAGCGGCTCGAGCGCGTCGCGGATGCGATCGAATCACGGTCGAAGGCGAAGACGTTCAGCTTCGATCTGACGTTCAATAAGGAATTCGCGCTGGAATAGGGCCGAAGACCGAGGAGCGAAAACCGAAAACCGAAACACTCGACCTCACGGTTTTGCCTTGAGCGCCGCGTACGCCTTCAGCGCGGCGTTCGCGGCTGCGATCATCGATGCCGTCGGCGGTTCGTCCGCGTCCTGGATCGCGCTGAGCGCGGCGTTGATGCTCGCGGAAACGGCGGCGGGCGTGTTGCCCGCGGCGGCTTGCCGGCGCGGCGCCGGAGCCTTCTCCACAAGCGGCGCGAGATCCTGCGCGGCGTCGTAAAGCGCAAGTGAAAGCGTATACTGCTGCTGCAGCGCCGCCGCCGGGGTTTTCACCCGCGGATCCATTCGCACAGTGAACGACTGCGAGTAACTCTTGCCGTCGACGGTGAGCCGCGCCGAGTACTGGCCGGGAGCAACCCAGATTCCTTCGGGCTCACACTTCGTGTTGTGCGGCGTCGCGGAAATCGGCAGCGAGCATTCGCCGGCGGGCGGCGTGAAATGCAGATCCCACGCGTAGCGCTGCAGTCCGGCTTTCGTCGAAAGCACCTGCGCCGGGCGGAACCAGTACGCGGGCCAGTTGCCTGTATCCTTCACCGGATCCGCAGGATCGGTGCTCGAATATTTTCTCACGATGCGGCCGGCCGGCGTGAGAATCTCGAGCGTCACCGGCGAATTCACATCGTGCTTGAGGTAGTAATCGATCACCGCGCCATCGGGCGGATTTTCCGCGTACGGCTCATCCGGCGGCACCGGTGTGTCGGGATACATGCTGTACCGCACGCGCGTCGCGGTCGCCGGCTTGAACAGCGTCACGTCGGCGTTCGCCGCCGCTTCGCTCCACTGACGGAGCGCGGAGATGTCATCGAGAATCCAGAACCCGCGTCCGTGCGTGCCGACGGCGATGTCGTCGTCCTTGACGATCAGGTCGCGAATCGAAGTCGCCGGCATGTTCAGTCGCAGTGAGTGCCAGTGATCGCCGTCGTCGAGTGAAAACCAGACCTGCGTCTCGCTTCCGGCGAACAGCAGCCCTTTGCGCTTCGTGTCTTCTTTCACGGTGTTGATCGTCGCGCCGCTGTCGATGCCGGTGACGATCTCCTTCCACGTTTTCCCGCCATCGCGCGTCCGGAAAATGTGCGGACGCAAATCGTCGAGGTGGAACGTGTTCACCGCGGCATATGCAACGTTGGCATCGGTGTGCGACGCATCCATGATCGAGACCTTCGCCCACGGCCCGATCTCGGGCGGCGTGACGTTCTTCCAGCTCTTGCCGTTGTCGCGCGTGACCTGAATCAGCCCGTCATCGGTGCCCGCCCAAATCGTGCTGCTGTCCACCGGGCTCGGCGCGAGTGTGTACACAACGCCGCGCCGCGTGACGGCCGTCGCGGGAGTGCCGGCGTAGTCGCCGACATTCTTCGGAAGCGTCCACGTCTCGCGACTGAGATCCGGACTGATGCGCGTCCAGGTGTTGCCGCCGTTCAGCGTTTGCCACACGGCGTTGGTGGCGTAGTAGAGTTTGTGCGGATTCGTCGGCGCGAAGAGAACCGGCGCAGTACGCACCGCGCGGAAATAATTCGGGCCCGCGCCCGCGCCGCCGCCGCGACCCGCGCCCGCGTTCGGTCCGACCTGCTGCACCTGGCCGGTTCTTCGATCGTAGCGTGTGACTTTTCCGCCGTACACGAGGTCGGGGTTCAGCGGATCGGGCGCGGCATATCCGTATTCTTCGACGCCGATCGGATGAAACTCGCGATAGCCGATCGTGCCGTCGTTGCCGCGGCTCGACACGCATCCGGAGCCGGAATCCTGCTGACCGCTGCAGAGCCGGTATGGAAACGCGTTGTCCGCTGCGACGTGATAGAACGCCGCGGTCGGCTGATTGAACCACGAGCTCCACGTCTGCCCGTCGTTCACTGTGATCACGCCGCCCTGATCCGAAACGAGCAGCAGAATGTTCGGATTGTTCGGGTTGATCCAATAGCGCTGATAGTCGTCGCCGCCGGGCGCGCCGCGATGCGCCGTC
>DASYSH010000393.1:0-10873 GCA_036003525.1 Gemmatimonadaceae bacterium
CGCGAGACGCGTGTCCGCATGCGTGGCCATCGCCTGATCGAGCAGCGCCGCCCAGCGGCGATCGAGCATCGGCTGCTCGCCGGTCGGCGACGGCGGGTGAATCACGACCTGTGTTTCGGCGCTCGCGCCGTGCGCCTGTTCGATCACGCGCAGCAGCTGGCCGTCGGACGTGTCGTCGCGCGGGCAGAGCACGAGCGCGTGCGCGCATTTCGCGCGCGCGGCCTGCGAGATCGTGTCGATCACGTTCGCGAGCGTCGCATCGGGAACCCAGAATTCGACCGTCACCTGCGCGAGCGCGAGGAAGGGCGCGAGCGTCTTGAGAGTTTCCGGGCGCTGTCCGTCGGTATCGAGCATCACCGGAACGGGCGGCTTCGCGGCTTCGAGCGCCGCGATCAGAAACGCCTGATTCGCGAGCGGGTCACGCCCGCCGATCGCGATCGAATGGTATTTGGAACGCGAGAGCTGTCGCTCGAGTTCACGCACGAGCGCCGTAGATGTGTACATGGTCGCGGTTTCCGCCTCACCTGCGAAACGCACGAACAGCTGGCGCCGTCCGGCCCACACGCCCTGAGCCTGAACGCCGGCCGGAACTCCGGCCAATGCCGCCGCTGCCATCGGTGTACCCGTCATCGCGTTTCTCCAGAGTCCTTCGGCCGCAGTCGCGTGGCCAGTTGCACGATCCGCTCACACAGTTCCGGAAAGGTAATTCCCGCCGCCGCGGCAGCCTGCGGAATCAGGCTCAACTCCGTCATCCCCGGAAGTGTGTTCGCTTCCAGACAGTAGAATGTTCCGTCCGCCGTCATACGGAAGTCAATGCGCGCGTAGCCCGAGAGCTTGAGCGCCTTGAACGCGAGCAAAGCCTGCGTCTGGGCTTCGTTCGTTTCGCCCGGCGAAAGCTTCGCGGGAAATTCCTCGCGCGCCATGCCGGGAGTGTACTTGCATTCGTAGTCGTAAATCTCGTGTTTCGGGATGATCTCGCCCACGGGGAGCGCTTCGTCTCCGAGTATTCCGACGGTGAGTTCACGGCCCGCGATGAACTGTTCGATCATCACTTCATCATCATACTTACGCGCTTCGACGATCGCCGGTTGAAGCTCCGCGCGCTGCTTCACGAGCGTGAGTCCGACCGTGGAACCCTGTTTCGACGGCTTCACGATCACGGGCAGTCCGAGCGTCGCGACGACGGTGTCATCCGTCGCCGGCGCCATCAACCAGTCGGGTGTGCGCACCCCCGCCGCGCGAAAAAGACGTTTCGAGAGATCCTTGTCCATCGCGAGCGCGCTCGCGAGGTGTCCGCTCCCGGTATTTGGAACGCCGGTGTGATCGAGCAGCGCCTGCAGCGTTCCGTCTTCGCCCTGCCCGCCGTGCAATCCAATGAAGACCGCGTCCGCCGCGTGCGAGGAATCCGCTCTGAGCGAACGAACGGAGACGGGCAGCGTCTCGGACGAAAGCCGCGCAAGCGCCGCCTGATCGGGCGGCAGCGTTTTCATCACGCCGCCCGCGAGCAGCGCGCGTTCTTCGCCTTCCGTCAGCGCACCGCGCACCGTATCGACCGTCGTCACCGTATGGCCCCGCGAACGCAGCGCATCGGCGACACGAAGCCCGGATGCGAGTGATACGTCGCGCTCGGACGATGTGCCGCCCATCAACACCGTGATTCGCACTTCAGCGCGCCATCAAATAGTGGAGCATGTCGGAACGTGTGACGATCCCGCGGATCTCGCCCTTCTCGCGTACGAGCACGGCCGGGTTCGATTTCGAGAGGAGCTTCACGATCGCGTCCATCGAGTGATCGGCATCGACGACCGGGAACGGCGAATCCATGGTGTCTCCCACGGTCTGCTCGAGCACTTTCACATCCTCCAAACCGCGCACGCTCAGCACGTTCTCGCTCACCGACCCAACGCAGTTGCGGCCGTCCATGACCGGCAGCTGCGAGATATCGTGGAGGCTCATCAAACGCAGCGCCTGCCGCACGGTCGCACCGGTCGCGATGCTGATCACCCCGGCCGGAGCGTGCTCGCCCTTTACGTCGAGCAAATGCCCGAGCGTCACCTTCTCGACATCAAGCAGCTGGTTTTCGCGCATCCACTCGTCGTTGTACACCTTCGAGAGATAGCGTTCGCCGGTGTCGCACAAAAAGGTGACGACACACGCATCCGGATCGTTGATGCGCCGCGCGACGCTCAGCGCGACATGTGCAATCAGCCCGGACGATCCGCCCGCGAACAATCCCTCTTCGCGCGTGAGACGGCGCGCCATCGCGAACGCCTCGCGATCGGAGACGGTCTGGAACTCGTCGATGAGCTTCAGGTCGAGCGTGTCCGGAATTTTGTCCTGCCCGATTCCCTCGACCTTGTACGGCACGCCTTCCGTCTTATTGGCGCCATTGCTGCGCCAGTATTCCGCGAGAATCGATCCGACCGGATCGCCGCAGACGATTTGGATCTTCGGATTCTTTTCCTTGAGATAGCGCCCCGCGCCGGTGATCGTCCCGCCGGTTCCGGCTCCGGCGACGAGGTGCGTGATCTTGCCCTTGGTCTGCTCCCATAGCTCGGGTCCCGTCGTCGCGTAGTGCGCGTCGGGATTCGCCTGGTTGTAGAACTGGTTCGCACGAATCGCGTTCGGCGTCTCGTGCGCGATGCGCTTGGCGGTCATCACGTAGCTGTCCGGATGATCCGGCGGCACGGCGGTCGGGGTGATCACGACTTCCGCGCCGTACGCCTTGAGCAGGCGGACTTTTTCCTGCGACATCTTATCGGGCATCGTGAAGATGCACTTATAACCCTTGAGCGCCGCGGCGATCGCGAGCGCGACGCCCGTGTTTCCGCTCGTGCCTTCGACGATCGTGCCGCCCGGCTTCAGCGATCCGTCACGCTCGGCCTTCTCGATGATCGGCATGCCGATGCGATCCTTCACCGATCCGCCCGGATTGTAGATCTCGGCTTTCACCCAGACCGGCGTTCGAATCCCGCGCGTCACGCGCGTGAGCCGGATCATCGGCGTCCAGCCCATTGTCTCGAGGACGGAATCGTACACTCGAAGGTCGCGCATGGAGTCTGTCATTCGCGAAATCTATGCCCGCACGGCAGCGGGGGCGACGCCGCGCGCGCCCGGCTCGGCGCGCGCTTCAGCCGTCAGCTGTGCGAGCAGCGCGAGCGCTTCGAGCGGCGTCAATGTGTTCACGTCGATATCGCGCAGGCGCTCGACGACCGGATGCGGCGTGTCGGTCGCGAACAGGCCGAGCTGATCGCCGGTGTCACGCGGCGCGCGCGCGGCGATCCCGGCTTTGCCGCTCAGCGCGGCGACAATCTGTTCGCCCTCGAGCAGCTTGAGCAGTGCGCGGGCCCGCGCGATCACCGGCTGCGGAAGGCCCGCGAGCCGGCCGACTTCAATTCCGTATGAGCGGTCCGCGCCGCCGGGCTTGAGGCGGTGCAGGAACAGAATGCGATCGCCGCTCTCGCGAACATCGACGTTGTAGTTGCGCACCGACGAAAATTCATCCGCGAGCTGCGTGAGTTCGTGATAATGCGTCGCGAACACCGTCTTGCAGCCGATGCGCTCGTGCAGGTGTTCGCTCACCGCCCACGCGATGCTCACGCCGTCCCACGTGCTCGTGCCGCGGCCGATCTCGTCGAGGAGCACGAGCGACCGCGCCGTCGCGGTGTGAAGGATCGCGCTCGTCTCCGACATCTCGACCATGAACGTGCTCTGGCCGCGGACGAGGTTGTCGCTCGCGCCGACGCGCGTGAACACGCGATCCGCGATTCCGATGCGCGCGCGCGTCGCCGGAACGAAGCTCCCGATCTGCGCCATCAGCACGATCAGCCCAATTTGTCGCAATATGGTACTTTTTCCGGCCATGTTCGGCCCGGTGAGAATTATCATCCGCGCATCGGCGGCCAGGCGCACGTCGTTCGGGATGAATTGCTCGCGCGGCATCATCCGTTCCACCACCGGATGCCGTCCCGCCGTGATTTCCAGATCGAATCCCTCGCCGACGTCGGGCCGCACATATCCATCGAGGCTCGCGACTTCTCCGAGCGTCGCGAGCACGTCGAGGGTCGCGAGAATTCCGGCGATCCGCTGCAGCCGCCCGATTTGCGCGCCGATGCGCGCGCGCAGCGCGTCGAACAGCTGTCGCTCGAGCAGGTCGATCCGTTCCGTCGCGTGCAGGACCTTCTCTTCGAATTCTTTCAGCGCCGGCGTCACGTACCGCTCCGCGCCCGTTAGCGTTTGCCTGCGCTGATAATCGTCCGGCACGAGATGGCTGTTCGCGTTCGTCACTTCGATGAAGTAACCGAACACTCTGTTGTATCCGACCTTCAGCGAGGTGATGCCCGTGCGTTCGCGCTCGGCGGATTGCAGCAGCGCGATCGCGTCCTTGCCGCCGGTGGCGATTGCACGCAGATCGTCGAGCGACGGATCCACGCCCGGCGCGATCGTCTCGCTCTCGCCGATAGAGGGCGGCGGCCGTTCCACCAGCGAGCGCTGAATCTCCGCGGCAAGGTCACCGCACGAATCCCAATTCGCGACGCTCTCGGCGAGCGTGCCGGCAACTTGCATGCGCTGCAGCGCGGCTTCGACCTGCGGCAGACGGGCGAGCGAATCACCGAGCGCGCGAACGTCGCGCGGATTTGCGCGGAGCGCGGCGGTTTTTCCCGCCAGCCGCTCGACGTCGCGCACGCCGTCGAGCGCAGTACGAAGTGCCGCGCGCGCAATCGAATCCCGCATGAGCGCGTCGACTGCGTCGAGCCGCGCATCGATCGCCGCGAGATCCGTCAGCGGCGCGAGCACCCACTGCCTCAGGAGCCGTGCGCCCATCGGTGTCTGCGTGCGATCGAGCACGCCGAGCAGCGTGCCGGCGGTGTCGCCGCCGCGCAGCGACTCGACGAGCTCGAGATTGCGTCGCGTCATTTCGTCGATCGGCATCACACCGCCGGGGCGCTCGACGACAGGACGCGCGAGATGCGGAATTCCCGCGGGAAGCAGTTCGCGCACGTAGCGCATCAAGGCGCCAGCAGCGCCAATCGCGGGCGCGTCGCCCTCGCCGATCCCGAAACCTTCGAGCGAACTCACCGCGAAATGCTCAGCGAGCGCTTCTTCAGCGGTCGCCGGTTCGAACTCCCAGCCTTCGCGCTCCGTGATGAGCACGTCGAGACCGCGCGCGAGATCCTGCGCCGCTATCTGACCAGTAACAATCAACACTTCTCGCGGTGACAGTCGCGCTAATGTCGCTGTAATGTCGTGTTGATGTACTATAAATAGACGAAATTCACCTGTTGATACATCGATTGCAGCAACGCCAATGCTCGGCCCAACCACCTGGATCGCGCATAGAAAGTTGTTTCGCGAGCCGTCGAGCAGGTCGTCGGAGAATGCCGCCCCCGGCGTGACCGTTTCGACCACCGCGCGACGCACGATTCCCTTCGCGAGCTTCGGATCCTCGATCTGCTCGCAAATCGCGACGCGAAACCCCTGCTGCACCAGACGGCGGAGATACTCGCTCACCGCGCGAACCGGCACGCCCGCGAGCGGAACCTCCGCGGCGCCGCCGTTGTTGCGCGAGGTAAGCGTGAGCCCAAGCGCGCGCGACGCAGTTTCCGCGTCTTCGTAGAACATCTCGTAGAAGTCGCCCATCCGGAAAAACAGAATCGCATCCTTGTGGCGCGACTTGATCTCCCGGTACTGCTGCATCAGCGGCGTCGCCGTATCGCGACTCACGGTTTCTCCGATTCCACCACGATCGCGTCGATCTTCGCCGCTTTCAGTTTTGCGACGAGATCGATGGCGTCGGCGCGCCGGGCATACCGTCCAATGCGCACGCGGAACGGTTTCTCGCTCGTCACGCGCGTTTCGTAGCCGCGGTCACTGAGTTTTTTTGCGAGGCGCTCCGCTTCGTCCTGCGTGTCGTACGCCGCAACCTGCGCAGACCAGCCGCCTCCCTTTGCATCGGACGGCGCGACTCTGGGCGTGGCTTTCGCCGACGCTTTCACCGGCGCCGTCTTCGCAGGCACTGGCTTTGTTTTCTTTTTCGACGCTGCTTCTGCCTTCGCCGCCGCAGCGGCTGCCTTTGCTTCCGCCGCCGTCGCCTTCGCAATGGAATCCGCCCGCGCGACCGAATCTGCGCGCGCGACTTTTAGAGCCTTGTCCGCCGAATCCGCGCGCGCGGAATCCGCGGCGTGCCGCGCCGCCGCGCACGGTCGCGAGTAGTAGGTGATCTGATTTGCGAGTTCCACGTCCGACGCCGCCACCCGCGCTCTTGCCTCTGCGAGCGACGCGCACGCGGGCGCGACCGCGCCGTCGTCCAGGAGCACGCGCCCAAGCCAGTACGCTCCCTGCGCGCGCGATGCGCCGGCCGGATGCTCGAGCGCAAGCCGCTCGAGATACTGTTTCGCAGCAGCGCGATCGCCGCGCGCGATTTCCAGTTGCGCCAGACGCAGCAGCGCGTCTTCGGCGCGCGGCGAAATCGAATAGTCGAGCGCGATCCGCAAATAATCCCTTCGCGCTGCGTCGGCGGATTCCGCGATCGACGCGCGCGCGAATAGTGCGTTCATGTACGCCGGCGACCCTTCCTTCGCCGCGCCGAGCACCGAATCGACCAGCGCGCGACCGGCGGCCGCATTGCCATCACTCGCCAGCCGCTGCACGCGGACGACGATCGAATCATCCACTCCCGCCTGCGCCAGAGCCGCCGACGCGGTCGCCGCGCACAGCAATGCGGCAACGCCGATCTTTTTCGCGAGCGCGCGCATCAATGCCCCCTCACGCCGCGGCGCGCCGTGCCGCGCCTGCGGTCATTGCGAGCAGCAGCGAAGTCAGCAGCTGCTCCTCCGAGGAAATGCGCGTGTCCTTCAGTGAAAGGTCTGCGGCGAGCAGCAGCGAAATCGCGCGATCGATGGCGGCTTCGTCCCAATGTTTCACTGCATGCACCCATGCTTTCACCCCTTCTCCCCACGGACGCCCCACGAGCGAAGACGGGTTCTCCTTCAGCAATGCAAACAGTTCGCGTTCGAATTGATGCTGCGCCAGCCCGCGCGCGCGGGCGGCAAGCAGCCAGCCGATCGCGAGGGTTTGCGTCGTCAGCGCCATGACGATCGAGACGCCGGTCGTCTTCGGCTGCGCGAGCACGCGTTCGAGCAGCGCGATCGCGCTCGTGCTCTTTCTCTGCGCGACGAGATCGAGCAAATCGGCGAGCGTCTCGCCATGTCTCACGCCGACGATCGCCTCGATTGCCGATTCATCAATCGCTTGCCCGTTGGTGTAGCTGCGCAGCTTGTCGATCTCGCCCGCGAGCAACGCGAGATCGTTGCCGGTCGCGCCGCAGAGCAACTCGGCCGCGCCGGGCTCGATCGCGACGCCGAGAGTCGACGCATGATGCACGGCCCATTTCACGAGGTCGCTGTCGCTGAGCGGCTTGAACTCCACCGACGTGGCGGCGTCCATGAGCTCCGCATCCGGCTTTGTCCCCGTTCCGGCGACGAGCACGAGCACCGTATCGGGCGCCGGTCGTCCGAGATATTTCCCAAGCACCGTGCGCGCATCTTTTTTCAGCGTCGTCACGTCGCGAAGAATCACCACGCGACGTTCGGCCATCATCGGAAGTGAGTCGAGGGCGAGTCCAAGTGCGGCCGCGTCGGTTTCGGCGGCGCGGCGGATTTCGAGATTGAAATCACGCGTGCCCGCGTCCGTGGCGCGATCGATCAGCGCACGGACCTTGTCCTCTTTCAGGTAGTCGTCGTCACCGTGAAAGAGATAGACGCGGTCGAAATTCCGCTGTTCGAGCGCCGATTTGAGGGCGCGCATCGCCGCCGGTGGCATGCGCGGAATATACCGCGCGCAGACGCGCCCCGAACCCCGCCGATGGCGTGATCGAGCGCAAACTTTTTGCCATCATCAGGCCACGACGCACCGCGATATGCAGGCGCGCGCAACAAGCGCACGCATCAGCGTGCGCGCGCATCGCCATCGCCTGGATCGGCGGTAGCGTGGATTCGGTGAAATGAAGATGCTGGCGTCGGAAAGTTCGGCAGTCCATCGGGGTCGGGGTGAGACGCCTACGGTACCCTGCGAAATCAGCCGAGTTCCGTCCACCCTTCTGTATGCCTCTCACCCCGCACCCGATGTACTCCTACCCCCACGGCAGGCCCATCAACCAACTCGCCCCGACCGGAGCGGACCTCCTGGTGCCTAGCGAAGCCCCGGCTCGATGATTTCGGCGAAGCTGTTCCGCGCCCGGTTCAACCGCGACTTCACGGTGCCGAGGTTGCAATGCGTGATTTCAGCGATCTCTTCATACGAGCGTCCCTCGATTTCACGGAGCATGAACACTTCGCGATGATGCGTGGGCAGCTGTGCGACCGAGGACTCGACCAGCTCGCGCACATGGCGTTTGCGGAAGAGATCGTCGGGACGCGACGAAGGATCTTCGAACTCCAGCGGGCGTTCCTCGTCTTCCCATCCCTTGGTCATCGACGTGAAGAGGACGAGCGGATTACGAGAGCGATTGCGCAGCTCGTTCTTCGCGAGGTTCGAAGCAATTGTATAAATCCAGGTCGAAAACTTCTTCGACCGGTCAAAACGGCCCAGGTGGCGGTATACGCGCACAAAAACTTCCTGCACGAGATCCTCGGCGCGCTCTCTGTCGCCGACAATGCGATAGACGAAATTCAGGAGGCGCGTCTGGTAGCGTTCCACCAGGACGTCAAACGTGCGGGTCTCGCCCTCGAGATACGCATTGACCAGCTCTGTATCTTCCAGCTCGCGGAGATCGACGAGCGCGCGAAACTTCGGCGCGGGGTGGACCTCGGCCTTCAGAGCGGTGCGTCCCATTTGCATATCCTCCGATCAGCGAGAAGCGATTTATCCGCGATAGTGGAATGCATTCGCCGTGCCGCAGACGGCCACCTACATGAGACGCGTTAAGTTCTTTGTTTGTATAGTGTTACGAATGCGACCCCACGCGGTCGCGTCCGGTGGGCTGGAGGACACCGTCCTCCGTTCCGGACACAAAACGCGACTATCTATAATGAGGGCGACCGGGCGGCGCGCTAAAGGCCGGCGCTGAATCCTGCCGCAAAAAGGAGTCCGAGGGCGGTCTTCGCGTCCTGGATCTCGCCGCGCTGCACCATTTGCAGCGCGTCGGACATCGTCACCGTTTCGATTTCGATGAACTCATCCGCTTCGCGCCGGGTTTCGCCGCGCGTCAGACCGGTCGCGAGAAAAAGATGGATTCGTTCGTCGGTGAAGCCGGGCGTCGTGTACATCGAAGTGAGCGGGACGATCGACTCGGCGGTGCAGCCCGTTTCTTCGAGTAGTTCCCGGCGCGCGCATGCCTCGGGTTGTTCGCCGGGATCGAGACGGCCGGCCGGAATTTCATAAAGCGTTCCGCCGGTTGCGTACCTGTACTGCTTGATCAGCAGGACCTGCGGGTTTGGTCCGGCGGGATCCGTCAGAAACGGAACGATCGCGCTTGCGCCGGGATGGCGAATGATCTCGAGCTCTCCGGTCGTGCCGTCCGGAAAGCGCACTTGATCGACGTCGAGGTTGATCACGCGGCCGGTGTGTATCCGTGTGCTCTTTATGAGTGCGTCGTCACTCATGCGGGAGCTCCATCTTCCGCCGGCGCTTCGTGCACCGTCACCGGTCCGGCCCCGAGCGCTTCCATCGGCGCGCGAATCGCGGCGGCATCGCCAACGGCGAGCACGAGCAGTTTATCGGGATGCAGAAATTTCTGCGCGGCGTTCAGCACGTCCTCGGCGGTCACCGCGCGAATTCGCTCCCGGTAGCGCGTGTAGTAGTCGTCGCCAAGTCCGTATACCTGCGCGATCGCGATCGCCTGCGCGACGGCGTTGGTCGTCTCGTAGCGAATCGGAAAGACGCCGTCGAGGTATGCGGTCGCAAGCGAAAGTTCGTCCGCGCTCACCTTCTCTTCGCGCATTTTTTCGATCTCGATCAGGATTTCGCGCGTCGCGGCTTCGGTGACTTCCGTCTTCACGGCGGTCGACACGACGAACGGTCCGGCTCCGCGGCGCCATTCGAACGTTGAGCGCGCGCCGTATGTGAACGCGTTGCGCTCCCGCAAATTCAGATTGATGCGCGACGAGAACAATCCGCCGAGCAGCGCGTTCATCACGACGATCGAGAAATAGTCCGGATGGCTGCGCGAAACGCCTGCGTGACCGACGCGCAATTCCGACTGCGGCGCACCCGCTTTGTTCACGATGAATACCTGGCGCGCGGCGGCCGCCACACGATCGTCCACACGCGCATCCGCCGGCGCGGCGCCCCGCCAGTTGTCGAATGCGCGCGCGGCGAACTGCGCCGCGCGTTCGCTCGTGACATCCCCGGCGAATACGAGCGTCGTGGTGCCGGGCACATATCGCGCCGAGTGCAGCTCGCGCAGCTGTGCCGCGTCGAGTGCGCGAACGGACGTCATATTGCCGCCAGCCGGCAGCGCGTAGCGCGAGCCCGGCACGAAAAGAAATTCGGAGAACTTGTCATCGGCGAGCCCGCGAGGCTCGACCTGCTGCTGCATCAGGTCGGCGAGCCGCTCGGCCTTGAGGCGCTCGACGTCCTTCTGGGCAAACGCGGGCGTCGTGATCACTTCGCCGAGCAGCCCCATCGCCGTTTCGAGACGTTCCGGCGTGACGGCGATGTGCGCGGTCGCATCGTCCCAGTCGCCCGCGCTCGAGAGCCCGGTGCCGAGTGATTCGAATTTTTCCGTGAGCGTCGCGCCGTCGAGGCGTGTCGTTCCTTCGGCGAGCGCCGTGATCGCGAGCGATGCCGCGCCCTCACGGCCGGCCGAATCGCTCGATGCCCCTGCGTCGACGAGGGCGAGAACTGTGACGATCGGCAGACGCGGCATCGGCGC